>JAGAAZ010000071.1 GCA_017614895.1 Bacteroidaceae bacterium
TTCGGGGCACGAATGAATCTCTAAAGTATTAATTTATAAAAACACAAAAAGGTTTAGATTAAGATGGAAAAGAAATTCTATGTAACTCCAGAGATGGAGGAAATTGAGCTGAAGAACGAGAGCATGATCTGCGCCAGCTTTGGAGGCGGTGACCCTGCTATGCATGAGACTGAGCCAGAAGGCGAGATCGAGCCATAAGCACATGCTCTTAGCAACTTATAAAAATAAAAAGGACGCACCGTTGGGTGCGTCCTTTTTTTGTTGAATTCTCTGGGGGTGCCCCCCTTCACTATAATCCTTCTATCTTTTTTCCTTTACATTGTTTATCATTAACAAAACAATTCATCCAAAGTGAGTTCACGCTGAATGCATTCTGAATGTTCGTTTTGGTCAATGCCCTTGGTCGTTATCATGGTCACAATGACATTCTTGTCTGTATTTGTTGTTTCAAGAAACGTTGAGACCTTGCGCTCAATGTCATCTTCGTCCTTTGCAGTCATTGTGTATGGACGATTCCAGAATTTCATCTCACAGATGTTGATAGTCCGGTCAGCTCGATCAATGAGCATGTCTATCTGTGCAGAGCGCTGCTTCCCTTTACCAAACCATGAAAAGACATTGGCTGTTATGCCTGATATGCCCAATGCCATTTTGATTTGTTCCACATGGTTCAGGCATAGCATTTCGAAAGACAATCCACACCACGCGCTGTAAACATGGGAATGTACGTGTTTTTCTCCAAACCGTCAAGAAAAAATGCACGAAATCGGTCGCAGGAGTATCGATTTAGCCATATTAGCGACCCGTTTCGCACATAAAGAATCTCTAAAAGTATTAACTTATAAAACACAACAAAAAGGTTTAGATTAAGATGAACAAGAAATTCTATAAGGCTCCAGAAATGGAGGAAATTGAGCTGAAGAATGTATCAATGATTTGTGCAAGCGAGGACGGTGATCCAGATTATGATCCAGATCCAGCTGACTAGTAAATCATTGTTTGTATATCAGAATATAAAAAAGGGACGCATCCAAACAGTGCGTCCCCTTTTTTTGCCACCTCAAAAATGCTGAGTTAACTCATTTCATCGTTTGAGTTAACTCAAACGACAATTCGAGTTAACTCACAGTTTTTCGGCCCCTGATTTGACCCCAAGTCTCCCCTTTCAATAACCTTGCCTTATTTCTCAATAACCCTGCCTTATTTATCAATAACCCCACCTTTTCGAACTTTCAAAAACCTTCACTCGAGTCAAATGATCGAATGGCTCGAGCCAATTCATGATTTGGCTCGAGTCACTGTTTTCGGACAAAAAATTTCCCATTAATGGAAATAGTGGATGAAACAAAAAGGTGGGCAACACGAGTTGTCCACCTTAGCTTTTCCTGTTGGTTTGCTTACGCCTCCAGTTTCTTATTCAGGATGATGTGTGTGATAAGACCACCAACAATCAGGACAATAAAGCTGCCCCATGTGTACCAGTTCTGGTCAGCCAAGTCGCCCATGAAAGGAACGAATGCGCAAAGAATCAACAGCAATGCGCCTAACACGATGAGTGATATACCGATATACTTTTTCATTGTATCTATAATGTTTTTGTTATGTTCATTCAAATCAGGTACAAAATAACTACTTTTTCTTCAAACGGCGAAACTTTTCAGCAAGAATTTTTCGTTTAAGCGTCAAAAAAGTGCTTTTCATAGTCAATTATACGAAAAAAAATCGGTTCACCTGTGTAATTCCGTGTGTCAAAAAAGAAAACCATGAAAACCACGGATGGATGGATGCGACTATCGTCGTCGGTGCTATGTTCGTCTGTCATTGCTTGTGAGCAAGCTCACAGACAACGCCACCCAAACATCTCACCACCCTTACAGGTAGGGTCAACCATCCATCCGAAAAACCCCGCTTCGCTGAAAAACCCCATGCGGCATGTGGATTATCTCCTGCAATTTTTCTTGGTTTTTCTTTTGAGAAGGTTGGAATCCTGATAAGGATAAGAGGTTGTGGATGAATACTTTTATCTGTGAGCTGGCTCACAAGGAAAAGGATGCAGACACAGCATCATAGACGAAGTCTCAACCTGAACAAAAGTGGTTTTTATCGGTTTTTCTTTTAAAAACTCAACACAGGCATTTTACAGGTGAGCTCCAAAAACCGTACTTTCGCTCGACAAGGCACAAAAAAACCTTGTTTTATTTTGCCATGTGCTCACTTATTCGTACCTTTGCACCGCTTTTGCAAAATATGCAGGAGTAGAAACAAAATTATTAACAAATCAAACTTACATTATTGATCTTATGAATCAATACGAAACCGTTTTCATTTTAACTCCCGTTTTGTCTGATGTTCAGATGAAGGAAGCGGCCGATAAGTTTGTCAACTACCTCAAGGACAAGGGTGCTGAGATCATCAGTACTGAGGACTGGGGCTTGAAGACGCTCGCTTATCCTATTCAGAAGAAGACTTCTGGTTTCTACCAGATGGTAGAGTTCAAGGCCGAACCCACAGTGATTGCTAAATTAGAGTTGCAGATGCGCCGCGACGAGCGCGTGCTCCGCTACCTCACAGTTAAGAACGAAAAGTACGCTGCAGCATACGCTGAGAAGCGTCGTAACAAGAAGGAGGCTTAATCATGGCAGCACCATCAGAAATCAGATACTTAACTCCAACTACAGTTGACGTTAAGAAGAAGAAGTATTGCCGTTTCAAGAAGAGCGGTATCAAGTACATCGACTACAAAGATCCAGAGTTCCTCAAGAAGTTCCTCAACGAGCAGGGTAAGATTCTTCCCCGCCGCATCACGGGCACTTCTCTGAAGTATCAGCGCCGCGTGGCTCAGGCAGTGAAGCGTGCTCGTCACCTTGCACTCCTTCCATACGTAGCAGACTTGTTGAAATAAAAAATAGGAGGTAAGACAGTATGAAAATCATTCTCAAGAAAGACGTTCATGGCTTAGGCTATAAGGACGAGGTCCTCACAGTGAAGGACGGTTATGGTCGCAACTATCTTCTTCCTCAGGGTCTGGCAGTGCTCGCCACTGAAAAGGCCGTTAAGCAGCTCAACGAGGAATTGAAGCAGCGCGCTCACAAGATTGCAAAAATTAAGGCTGACGCTGAGGCAGAGGCTAAGAAGTTCGAAGGTGTATCTCTCACCATCAAGGCACGTGTTTCTGAGGGCCGCAACATCTACGGTTCTGTAGGTCCAAAGGAAATCGCAGCAGCTCTTGCTGAGAAGGGTCTTGAAATCGACAGCAAGCTCATCAGCATCAAGGGTGTGAAGACTCTGGGTGACTACGAGGCTGTGGCACACTTCCACCGTGAAGTATCTGTTGCCATCCCATTCGAGGTGGTGAACGAGGAAGGTGAGAAGAATCCTAAGAAGGAAGAAGCTCCAAAGGCTGCACCTGTAGCAGAAGAGGCTCCTGCTGAAGAGGAGTTCGATGCTGAAGAGGCTGAAGACGAAGTTGCAGAATAATTAGTTTGCAACATACAAAACCAAATAGAAGAAGGCTGACATCATTTGATGCCAGCCTTCTTTTTTCTTCAACAAATCTTATTTAATGACCGTGATGCGTCCCTGTGGCTTCGCATATTCCTGACCAATATGACCATTCAGTCTGTCGGTCACATATTCGATGAAGATTTCATTATACGTCTTCTTAGTCTCCATCACGATGGGGCAACCCTGCAGCGAGTTGTGCAAACCACCGTCCGTCACACAGTACTTCGTGGTGGCAATGGTGTAAGTGCGGTCGGGGTTGATCGGTTCAAAACGCTGGGTGGCGCCATTCAGCACCTGCACATCGCTCACGCTGTGGTCTTTCACACGAGTGGTGAACTTCAAGCCTGATACTTGTGGGAACTGTCCGTCTGGCTTAGGCAGGAAGCTGACGAGCTTCTTCAGCATCTCCACGATGGTGCTACCCTTCACCTCCGCCACCACGATGTAGTTATCGTAAGGCAGCAACGTGAGCATATCACCATAGGTCAGTTCGCCTGTCTTCTTCAGTTCGTTGCGAATACTTCCACTGTTCAACACACCGATATCAGAACCCGTCATCAACCGGTAAGCATCTGTCACGATGTCGCCGGCATTTGTTTCACCCATACGTGCTGCCTCATTCCCCTCATCATCGAGAATGCGCAACGGCACCTCTGTGGTGCAAACCACACGGCTCGTCTGCGCCTCCAACATCGCATGAATGCTGTCCGTCAGCGCAGCCACATAGGCATCCTTCTCCGTCACCTTCTCAAGCGGAATCAGCTCAGTCGTCATCTTTCCGTCTGGAGAGATGACCAGCTTGCCGATGTTGGCAAACTTCGTACCTGTCTGCGTCACCACAATGGGTTTGCCGTCCTTGTTGTTCACCTTGTCAGCCACAATCACAGCATGACTGTGTCCGTCCAGCACGATGTCGATGCCCCTCGTGTTTGCAACCACCGTGTGGGAATCCGAATAGCGGTTGGTCTCCTCCTCACCCAGGTGAGAATCGAGAATCACGTAGTCAGCACCAGCGCGACGGGCTTCATCCACCGCCTTCTGCACCAACGTGGGAATATCCTCAATCTGCAGGTCGTAGATCACCTTGCCCTCATCGTCACGAAAAGCATACGCCTCCGTCTCCATCGATGTGGGGGTGGAAGCACCCACAAAGGCAATCTTCTTGTCGCCAAAACGTTTCATCACGTAGGGAGCAAACACATTGCGCCCCATCTTCACATCATAAAGGTTCGCGCACACGATAGGCGCAGGCACCTGGCGCAACAGCTGGAACAGGCGCTCCATACCATAGTCATACTCATGATTACCCAGCGTGATGGCATCGTAAGGCAACGCCCTCATCAAGTCCACCACATACTGACCCTTCGAGATGGCGCCCACCGTCATGCCTTGCACGTAGTCGCCATTCGACACCAGCGCCACATCCGCCGTATCGGCAATCGCGTCGCGCAAACCTGCCAGCTTCGCATAACCATCTACGGCACAATGCACATCATTCTCATAGAGCACCACTATGCTCCTCTTCTGCCCAGTCTGCGCCTTTACTCCGGCAAACGTCGCAAAGGCACACACCAACAGCAAAATTCTCAAAATACTTTTCATACTTATTTTTTAATCTTTAATATATGGAATGTACGCGCAGGTACAGTCACCTTCGGAACTGGAGTCTCCAAGGTGAGGGATAAAGTCTGAGGTATAATCTTCCCTGGCTCCTCCAACGTATTCTCAGCCGTGAGATTGTCGCTGTGGAAAACAATGAGCTGGGCATCATGAGTCCCCTTCATACCTTTCAAGTTTAGAACAACTTCCTGTGCCTGGTCGCCCGTATTGACCACCTTGACGATGACCTCGTTCGAGTTCTTGTCATAGACAGCCGAAGCGAAGAGACCGTCCTGATCAGGATTACCTGCCACAGGCTTACCGTTCATGGTCAGTGTGAGCATGTTCGTACCCTTGTTCACAGAGTAGAGTTGCTGCACATAGTAAGCACAGGAGTTGAATTTGCGGAGGTTATCATACCAGATGGCATCGGGACGCCACTGCCAGCCTTCCACATGTGCGAAGAGCGGTGCGTAGGTCGCCATCTCCACCACATCGGCATTGCGCTCCAGACCCGTCATGAAGGCGGCTTCCATCAAGGCTGCATTGAAGTGGTTCCACTTCTTGCCAGCACCATGACAAGCGTATTCGCCAGCAAACACCTTCGGACCCTTGCGAGGATAGCTGTCGTAGCGGTTCGCACCACAGTTGCCCCAACGTTTCTTGGCCTCTGGCGTACCCAGGAACCACTCCTCGTTGCGATAGAAGTGCTCGTCCACGAGGTCTGCACCAATCTTTCTCATCTCAGGCCACAAGTACTCAAACTGCTGACCCTCAGAGTCAGGACCGCTCGTGCCCACAATCTTGATATTTGGATATTTCTTTCTCACCTGCTCCACGAAAGGCTTCAGGTTTTCAGGATAAATCTCGCCCCACTGCTCGTTGCCGATACCCACATACTTCAGGTTGAAAGGAGCTGGATGACCCATGTCGGCACGCAGTTTTGCCCACATGTTCTTGGCTGGGTCGCCATTGGCGAACTCAATCAGGTCGAGCACATCGTCGATGTAGGGCTGCAACTGATCCACAGGCACATGGGCATCGCTACGATTGCTGCCATTCTGGAACTCGCAGGAGAGACCCACACTCACCACCGGCAGCGGTTCTGCACCAATCTCCTCAGACAGCTGGAAATACTCGAAGAAGCCCAGTCCGTAGCTCTGGAAATAGTCGGGGAAGTAGCGATGCGTGAAGGTGTAGTGCCAACGATTCTCGTTCAAAGGACGGTTCTCCACAGGACCCACCGAATTCTTCCACTGATAGCGGGTGGCAAGGTCAGTACCCTCCACGATGCAACCGCCAGGGAAGCGGAACACACCGGGATGCAACTGCTCGAGGCTCTCCGCCAAATCCTTACGCATACCGTTCTCATGACCCTTGTAAGTATCAACAGGGAAGAGGCTCACGTGCTCCACATCCGTCGTCACCTTGCTGTCGCCCCACACACGGAGATGCGCCTTGGCAAAGGTTCTGTTGGGCTTGAGGATCGCCGTATATTTCTTCCATTCAGCGCCGCTCACCTCCACACTGCCATTTCCCAGCTTCTGGTCATCGCCCATCGTGGCATTATCCACAAGGTCAATCCACAGTTTGGCAGTACCGCCATTGGGCACACGGGCCCACACCGAGAAGCGGTACTCTTCACCGCCCTTCACGCCCATGCCGAAGAAGCCATGATTCTCAATCATCGTGTGCTTGTCGCTGTGTCCAGAAGGAGCCAGACGCACATAGTGAGGATTCTTGTTGAAAGGGCCATCATCCTTCAGTGTCACCTTGCCCGAGATGTCCCAACCAGCAAAGTTGTTCGGGAATTCAAACGAGCGGTTCTTCACCAGTTCACCATATAGACCGCCATCAGCGGCATAGTTGATGTCCTCGAAAAAGATGCCATACATTGTCGATGGGATAGGTCCGCCCACCTTGGTTGTGTTCACATCCAGCGTGTGCGTCTGCGCCGTCATGCCCGCCGCAACCATCATTGTCGCAATAACAGAAAAGATTTTCTTCATAAGTTAGTTAATTATTTAGATGTGTAATTAAAGTTATTTGGGTGCAAAGATAAGAAAAAAAACTAAAAACTAAAAACTAATCCTTTCACTTTTCACTTTATTTCCGTACCTTTGTACCCACTAATCAACTAATTAACTAAACGACCAAACTCATGGCAACAAACTTCTTGGCGGTCGATTTGGGCGCCACCAGCGGACGCACCATTCTGGGCTCCATCGTGGAAGGCAAGCTGGAACAGCGTGAATTGACCCGATTCCCCAACCCCATCATTGAGACGGGTGGACATTTCTATTGGGACATCCTTGCGCTGTACCATGAAATCATCCGAAGCCTGAAGAAGGTGGCAGAAGAGGGCATCGACATTGCTTCCATCGGCATCGACACTTGGGGTGTGGATGTGGTGATGATCGGCAAGGACGGTGGTGTGCTCCGCAATCCGTACTGCTATCGTGACCCCCACACGGACGGGGCGATGGAGGAGTACTTCAAGCTGGTGCCGAAGGAGAAGGTCTATGAGAAGACTGGCATCCAGTTCATGCAGTTCAACACGCTTTTCCAGCTCGCCACCTTGCGAAGGAACGGGGACTCGGCTCTGGAGGCTGCAACGAAAATATTGTTCATGCCTGATGCCCTAAGCTACATGCTGACAGGGGAGGCTGTGTGCGAGCACACCATCCTCTCCACCAGCCAGTTCCTCAATCCCCGTACAGGTCGGATTGACGCTGAACTCATCGGGGCCATCGGATTGAACGAAAGTCAGTTCGGTCGCTATGTGACCCCAGGTGAGCAAGTGGGCAGGCTGACCAACGAGGTGCAAAGGATGACGGGTGTAGGTGCTGTGCCCGTAGTGGCTGTGGCAGGACATGACACTGGCTCCGCTGTAGCTGCTGTGCCTGCCGAGAATGAGCGGTTTGCCTATCTGAGTTGTGGCACCTGGTCACTCCTCGGCATCGAGACGGAGGAAGCCATCATCTCGAAGAAGAGTTTTGAGTATAACTTCACCAACGAGGGCGGCATTGAAGGTACGACCCGTTTCCTGAAGAACATTTGTGGCATGTGGCTCCTGGAGCGTTGCAGGAAGGAGTGGACGGATGCGCCTGCCGATGTGGCTCAAATCACAGAGGACTGCAAAGAGGCACCCGCCTTCCAAAGTTTCATCTTCCCTGATGCGCCCGACTTTGCCAATCCGACCAGTATGGTGGAAGCGATACAGAACTACTGCCGAAAGACCAACCAGCCCGTCCCTCAGGACTATCGGGCAATAGCTCGCTGCATCTTCGAAAGTCTGGCGATGCGTTATCGTCAGGTGTTGGAGTATCTGAAGGAACTGGCGCCCTTCCCCATCGAACGGTTGCACGTGATAGGTGGCGGTTCGCAGAACAGCTACCTGATGCAGATGACCGCCAACAGCCTCGGCATCCCTGTCGTGACAGGACCCGTGGAGGGTACAGCCATCGGCAATATCATGTTACAAGCCAAAGCAATAGGACTGGTCAAGGATCGGTTTGAGATGCGCAGGATGATTGCCGATTCCATCGAGATGAAGACCTACTTGCCACAAGACAAGGAAGTTTGGGAGGAGGCGTATAAGATGTATTTAATGAGGTGTGAGGTGTGAGGTATGAGGTGTGAGGTATGAGGTGTGAGGTGTGAGGATACCTTGCTCATCAGGTCTCAAAGCATAACATTCCTCTTACCTCATACCTCTTACCTCTCACCTCCAAAACATAAAACAACATAACAATGAAAGAAGAATTAGTGAATAAGGCGTATGAGGTGGCGAAGAGCCGATATGCCGAAATGGGAGTAGATACGGAGGCTGTGCTGAAGCAGTTGCAGGATTTCCACTTGTCGTTGCATTGCTGGCAAGCCGATGATGTGCATGGATTTGAAGTGCAGGCAGGAGCCATGAGTGGTGGCATCCAAAGCACAGGAGACTTCCCTGGTGCAGCCCGCAACATTGACGAACTTCGTATGGACATCCTCAAGGCGAAGAGCCTCATCCCAGGCAGTCATCGTCTGAACCTGCACGAGATCTATGGCGACTTCAAGGGAAAGGTTGTGGATCGTGATGAGGTGACTGTGGAGTATTTCCAGTCGTGGATTGACTGGGCAAAGGAGAACAACACGTTGCTCGACTTCAACTCCTCGTCCTTCTCCCATCCGAAGAGCGGCAGCCTGTCGTTGGCAAATCCCGACAAGGGCATCCGTGACTTCTGGATTGAGCACACCAAGCGTTGTCGCGACATCGCCAATGCGATGGGTGAGGCGCAGGGAGATCCATGTATCATGAATCTTTGGGTTCATGATGGATGCAAGGACGTGAGTGTGAATCATGCCCTGTATCGCAACCTCCTCAAGCAGTCATTGGATGAGATTTTTGAGAAGAAGCAGCCCATGATGAAGGACTGCATCGAGGGCAAGGTGTTCGGCATAGGTCTGGAGAGTTTCACAGTGGGAAGCCACGATTTCTATACAGCCTACGCAGCCAAATACGACAAGATTCTGACCATCGACACAGGTCACTATCATCCCACGGAAATGCCTGGCGACAAGGTGAGTGCCGTACTGCCTTTCGTGAAGGAACTGATGCTCCATGTGAGCCGTCCTGTACGTTGGGACTCCGACCATGTGACCATCATGGATGACCCCACCCAGGACCTCTTCTTCGAGATTGTCCGTGCCGATGCGCTTGACCGTGTGCATTACGGATTAGACTTCTTCGATGGCAGCATCAATCGTATCGGTGCCTACGTCATCGGTTCCCGTTCTGCCCAGAAATGTATGCTCCGTGCTTTGCTCGAACCCCGTCAGATGATTTCGAAACTCGAACTGGCAGGCGAAGGCTACAAGGTGTTGGCGCTCATCGAGGAACAGAAGGCAATGCCTTGGCAAGCTGTTTATGACGAGTTCTGCGTAAGAAATGAAGTGCCTGTCGGGGCTGACTTCATTGCAGAGATAGAAGAATATGAGAAGAATGTGACAAGTAGAAGATAATGAGGTATGAGGTGTGAGGTGTGAAGTGTGAGGTGTGAAGTGTGAGGTGTGAAGTATGAGGTGTGAGGATACCTTGCCCATCTGGTTCTCAAAGCATAACATTTCTCTCACCTCATACCTCTTACCTCTCACCTCAAAAAATATAAAATCATGAATAATAATGGAAGTTTGAAGCGCACCATTGCTGTGTCGCTCACCAATTATTTGGATGCTGGTGCCATTGTGGCTGGAGCCAGCGGACTCACCCTTTGGCAGAAATACTTGGGATTGTCGGAGGTGCATCTCGGATGGCTCAACTTCATCAGCGCGAACTGTCTGGGTGCAGCCTTGGGTGCCATCATCGGAGGCGTCCTTGCCGATAAATATGGTCGCAAGTTCATCTATACTTACAACCTGCTCGTCTATATGGCTGGCGTGCTGCTCATCCTGTGTTCGGTCAATTTCCCCATGCTGTTGGCAGGTTTCTTGGTCACAGGCATCTCTGTGGGCATCGGTGTACCAGCCTCGTGGACTTATATCTCCGAGAGTTCGGAAAACAACAAACGAGGACGCAACATCTGCATCTCCCAGATGTCTTGGGGCTTCGGACCTATGATTATCCTGCTTCTGGGTATGTTCTTCGCCCCTGGAGGCTATCTGTTCAGCTGGGTGGAGAGCCTTGCCCATACGATTGGTGGAGCAGATTTGGCAGGCGATGCCCTCAATGTGTTCAGTTCGCGTGTCGTTTTCTTCTCTTTGTTTGTCGTGGCATTCATCGCCTGGAACCTGCAACGCAAACTTGACGAGAGTGATGAATGGAAAGCCACCCGTGAAGCAGCCAAGGAAAAGGGCGAGGACTCAGGTCTCATCCATGCGTTCGCTGTGCTCTTCTCCAACAAGACTGCCATCAAGACCCTCTGCTTCCTGGCTTCCATCTACCTCACCTGGAACCTCGTAGCATCTGTCATGGGATTCTTCCAACCACATATCTATGAAACGGCTGGTGGCGTGAGCAACGAACAGGCCAATATGCTCAGTTGTGTGGGATGGGCTATCGTCGTAGCCATCACGTTCGGACTTTCGTTCCTCATCGACAAACTGCCACACAGATTGTTCTATGTGCTGGGCTTGATTGCTGCATTGGCTACATGGTTTGTGATTATCAGTGGTGTGAACGGAATGGGTGGCCTCTGGGCATTCTCCATCCTTTGGGGCATCAACGGCGGTCTCTCCGTCCAGATATTCTATGCCCTCTGGGGGTCAGAGCTCTTCCCTGCCAAGTTCCGTGCAGGTGCCCAAGGTCTCATGTTCTTCATCGTACGAGGCTTGTCAGCCATCTGGGGACTCGTCTTCACCTACATCTATGGTGAGAATGGCGAAGGCTTCACCCTCGCTGCCTACTGCATGATTGCCCTCCTGCTCATCTCCCTCATCGTGGGTGTGATTGGTGCCCCGAACACGAGAGGTAAATCATTGGAACAGATTACGAAGGAAAGATACGGAGACACCGTCTAATTCATGATGACGAAATAACGTAATATCGTAATAACGTAATAACGAAGCAAGAAATGAATTCAATTTTAGATAGCCGTCCAGGGTTGGCGGCAGTGATTGACCAGATAGCTGAAGTGACGGGCTATCTTTGGCAGAAAGGTTGGGCTGAACGGAATGGTGGCAACATCACAGTGAATGTCACAGAGTTTATGGACGATGAATGCAAGGCTATGCCAGCCATCGCCCCTGTGAAGCAGATTGGTATGGTGCTGCCCCGGTTGAAAGGCAAATATTTCTATTGCAAGGGTACAGGCAAACGGATGCGCGACTTGGCTCGCTGGCCCATGCAGAACGGCTCTATTGTGCGTATCTGCGATGACTGCACCAGTTACGAAATCATCGCAGACGAGCCTGTGGTGCCCACATCAGAACTTCCCACCCATCTTGCCTTGCAGAATTATCTCTTGGAAACTGGCTCCTGCTACAAAGCCACGCTCCACACGCATCCCATTGAACTAGTGGCGATGAGCCATATCCCCCGTTTCCTCCGTGAAGGTGAGATGACTCGTGTGCTCTGGTCGATGATACCAGAAACACTGGCCTTCGCCCCTCTCGGCATCGGCATCGTACCCTACGCACTTCCCTCCTCTGTTGAATTGGCAGAAGCCACGTTGGAACAGATCAAGAAGTACGATGTGGTGTTGTGGGAAAAACATGGAACCGTTGCAGTCGGACAGGACATCATGGATGCTTTCGATCAGACCGACGTGCTCTGTAAGGCTGCGAACATTTATATGTGTGCTCGCAACATGGGGAGTGAGCCTGACGGTATGACCGAAGCAGCTATGAAGGAAGTGCAGGACGTCTTCAAACTACCTAAAGAACGTCCCTGCTAAACAGGACATATAACATCACATATTACTGGCACCCAGCGTATTACGTAATACACTGGATGCCTTTTTTAGTCTATCATTTGACCTTCATTTACACCCTTAATTTGTTACTTTTGTTACTCATTTTGTTACTCGGATGCTATGTTCGAGGCGTTTTTGTACGTCTTTCTGAATCAGGAAGATAGATGGTGAAATCATAGGTTTTTGGGGATAGGTAGAGGATGCCATGAGATTGGTGGAGTGAATTTTTGTTACCCGTTTGTTACTCGGAGAGGGCATCCCCCTTCTGAAACGCCCTGTTTATCGCACTTTCAGCGGTCGCTACAACATAGCGGCCGCTATATATATAATATATGTACGCACGCGAGGGAACGGAGGAGGAACACCTGTTTGGGGGCTGCATGGCTTGCCCCACCGCGCCTACAAAGGAGAAATATCTTCATCTGAAAATACCAAGAAGAGAAACTCAAACAAACTATTTATAATCAACATTATTTATTAACAA
>JAGAAZ010000072.1 GCA_017614895.1 Bacteroidaceae bacterium
GAGTGTCCCAGAAATCGGCAACCTCAATGTGGTCATCCTTGATGAAATAAACAATTTTGTTCAACCGATTCGCCACGACGCTACGATACATCACGGCACGGTCGGCAAGGAGAGGTTCAACGGAACCCATGTTGGGATTTTCGGCAAGAAGCGTATTGATGTGGTGGACGTTTTGTAAGAATTCGTCCTTCTCTTTCGCACCAAATTGGCCATAAATATACTTTGCCGTTTGACGCAATTGTTTCTTGGCTTGCGGCAACCAGATGACTTTCATCATACAGCTTCCACCATTTCTAGTTCATGATACGCGAACTCTTCCTCCAGTTCGCGGAACATCTCTTCGCTGTCTTGCCCAAGTCCTGCGGCGGATTCACGCTCAGCCTGATCAATCCGTGCATTGATTTCCTCCATCGTGTATGGCTTGAGGGAATACTCTTCCGAATCCTGCTTCTTGTCCACGGCTGGCTTCACACTTTCTGCCAACATGGTGATCAGTTGCAGCTTCTGGCTGTCGTCCATGTCCTTCACCAGTCCCCAGTAGTGGCTGATGGGATAGCTTGCACGTTGTCTTGTCGTTGTTGTTGCCATAGCTATTTCCTTTCTTGATTGTTTCGTTTGCAAAGTTACGATTAAGTGAGTAAAGAACCAAATTTTTTTGAGTTTTTTCGAGCGTGAGTAACTTCGACGAAGTCAACGATAAATCAAAATCCCAACAGATCCAAACATTTCTCCATTTTTTTCTCCCCCGATGTCCGTTCCCTTCCTGCTGTCATTCAAGTATTCCTCCCACTTGTAACCTCTTGGAAAAAAAATGTAACGATAGAGCAATGTGTGTGAGGGCGAAAAGTCGTAACTTTGCCAGCAGAAATCAAAACCTATAGACATGAAGAAATTATTTTTGTGTGTTGCAATCAACATTTGTGCTGTCATCTCGGCGTTGGCAGCAGAGCAGTTTGTGGTGTTCGCCCCTCAGAGTGGTGCCTTTTGTCTGACGGAGCAGAAGGGTAGTATTGTGTATGACCAGAACGATTGGAAGGGTGTGCATATCGCCATCGACAACCTGAAGAAGGACTTGGAGAAGGTGACAGGCAGGCAGGACTTCCCTATCGTGGTGGGTACGTTGGGTAAGAGCGACGTCATTGACAAGATGGCGAAGAAGGTGTCTGCCATCAAGGATTTGAAGGGAAAGACGGAGATGTTCGTCATCACGACGGTGAAGGATCAGCTGGTCATTGCGGGCAGTGATAAGCGTGGTACGATCTATGGTATCTATGAATTGAGCCAGCAGATCGGTGTGAGCCCTTGGTATGATTGGGCAGATGTGCCTGCGGAGAAACACGATCAGCTCTACATCAAGAAGGGTGTCTATACGGATGGTGAGCCTGCCGTGAAGTATCGTGGCATCTTCCTGAACGACGAGGCTCCTTGCCTGACAGGATGGGTGAAGGAGAATTATGGCGGATATAATCATGAGTTCTATGCACGAGTGTTTGAGCTGGTGCTCAGATTGAGGGGTAACTATATGTGGCCAGCCATGTGGGATGCGATGTTCTATGCTGATGACCCACTGAACATGCAGACGGCAGATGATATGGGTGTGTGCATGGGTACGAGTCACCATGAACCTTTGGCTCGTGCCCACAAGGAGTGGACGAGTCATCGCAGGGAGTATGGCGCATGGAACTACGACACAAATCAGGAGACATTGGACAAGTTCTGGAAAGGTGGTGTGGAACGTATGAAAAACACCGAAGATGTGGTGACGATTGGTATGCGTGGTGATGGTGACGAGGCAATGGGTGACCATGCAGATGTGGCACTCTTGGAACGCATCGTGACCAACCAGCGCAAACTCATCGAAGAGGCCACAGGAAAGCCTGCGAAGGAAACGCCTCAGGTGTGGGCACTCTATAAGGAGGTGCAGGAGTACTATGAGAAGGGCATGAATGTGCCCGATGATGTGATTCTCCTCCTTTGTGATGACAACTGGGGAAATGTGCGTGTGTTGCCTGAACAGGAATGGAACAAGGGCACAGGAGCTTTCTCGAAGCGTCATCCAGGTGGATACGGTTTGTATTATCACGTGGATTATGTAGGTGCCCCACGCAATTCGAAGTTCCAGAACATCAGTCAGGTGCAGCGTATGTGGGAGCAGCTGCAGCTCACTTATACCTACGGTGTGGATAAACTTTGGATTCTGAATGTGGGAGACCTGAAACCGATGGAGTTCCCGATTGACTTCTGGTTTAAGATGGCTTGGAACCCCAGCCAGTTCAACCCCTCCAATTTGATGGAATATACGGAAAACTTCTGCCGTCAGCAGTTTGGCGAGAAGTGTGCCAAGGAAGCTGCCCGCATCCTGAATCTGCAATGCAAGTATGCACATCGTCGCACCCCAGAGCAGTTGGATGCACGGACATTCAACCTTGTATCGGGTGAATGGAAGGAGCGTGTGGAAGAATATGACAAACTGGAGCGTGAAGCGACCATCTTGAGGGAATTGATGCCTGTGCAGAACCGAAACGCATACAACGAACTGATTTATCATCCAGTGCGTGTGTTCTGCAACCTTTATAATATGTATTATGCTGTGGCGATGAACAGCTATTATGCTCAGCACAACAATATACTTGCGAATGAATGGGCAGACAAGGTGGAGTTCTGTTTCCGTCGTGCTGCAGAACTCTGCGATGAATATAACCACCAGATTGCAGGAGGTAAGTGGAACCACATGATGGACGAGATTTACATCGGCTATCGTTCGTGGAACAATCCAAGGCAGAATACGATGCCACAGGTGAAACGTGTGGAAGCTGCTGACACAGTGGGTGGCGATTATCCCTTCGCACTGGTGACTATACCGAAAAAGACCATCGCCATTCTCGAAGCTGATGAGTTTGTGGGTAAGCAGGATGCGAAGGAAGCAAAATGGCAGGTGGTACCGGATCTGGGTATCTGGAAAGCTGGTGTGGCATTGTTCCCATACACAAAGAGTACGGAGGGGGCTTCAATCACTTATGAGTTCAACGCATCGGAGGCAAAGGAGAATGCTCAAGCCACCATCATTTTGGCAACCAACTTCCCCTTCAATGATGGACGTGGACAGCGATTGACTGTGATGCTGGACGGCAAAGAAGTGCAGACGATGAACGTGAATGAGGCAAGCCGTTATGTGGTGCAGATGTCGCATGACCAAAACTTTGAATGGGAGACGACACGCATGAACAAACAGCGTGTGTCATTGCCTGCTTTGACGCAAGGAAAGCATCAATTGTCGCTCCGTCCGCTCGACCCAGGTATTGTGATTGAGCGCATCGTGGTGGAGTAAATCCTCCGCATTCGGGAAACAAAAACGGCTTCTGCAGCCGTGATGATGAAAAAAATGGGGTAAAAATACTTGGAATGAATTATTTTTACTAATTTTGCATCATCAAAGGATAAAATGAACTCGCAAATGGGAAACATTTTGATAGCAGAAGCGATGGCGGCGCAGGCTACAGGCCTGTTCTCACAGGGTTTTGTCTGGGCCGTTTTGTTTGGTGTGCTGTTAGTGGCAGTAGTGGCGTATGCGATATGTCACTGGGTGTTGTCGCGTGATCGCCAAAAGATGGAAGAGGAGATACAGAAGATGCGTTTGGAACACCGAACAGAACTGGAAGAAACGAAACAGGGCGTGCTGAGTGGCGTGAGCAGAGATTTGCTCACCCCCATCACGCTTATTATAAGCCCCTTGCAGCAGTTGGCAGCAGAGCCTTTGGCTGACGATGTAAGGGTGCGTGTCCAGATGATTCTGAGAAATGCGCAACTGTTGTTGCATCAGGTGAATATGTTGCCTGCAGGTGGAAAAGGAAATGTGGTGCCAGCATTGGTGCCAGCAGTTGACGCTGTGATGACGCAAGTGACGACACCTGTCGTGAATAATGGACAGCGGACATCGGGCAATGGACAACGGAGCGTGGACAAGACTGTTGGCATCGATGACAGCAATGTGGCAAAGGTAAGTGCCAACCGAAAGGACTTGCCAGAAGAAATTGATGCACAGCAGACAGAGCGCTTCACCTTGTTGATGGTGGATGATAGTCCTGATATGTGCCGATTTGTGCATGACTATTTCCGTGGTGAGTATAACGTCATTACTGCAAATAATGGCGAAGTGGCATTGGAACGCTTGGAGGAGAACGACAATATTGACTTGGTGGTGAGTGATGTGAATATGCCTAAGATGGATGGATTGGAACTCTGCAAGCGCATCAAGACAGATTTGCGCTGGTCGCACATTCCTGTGATTTTGTTGACAGGCAGAAGAAGCGATCAACTGGAAATGGAAGGTCTGCGATTGGGTGCAGACGACTATATCACCAAGCCGTTCAATGTGGAGATGCTACGTCTGAGAATTAAGAAATTCATTGAAAAGCGAGAAAGCCGTCAGCGTCAATTCCGTGAGAAGATGGATGTGGCACCCAGTGAAATCACCATTACCTCGGTGGATGAGCAGTTCATTCAGCGTGCCATCAAGATTTGCGAAGACCACATGTCAGACACAGAGTTTTCTGTGGAGGTATTGGGACAGGAGTTGTCGTTGAGTCGTACATACCTGTACAAAAAGCTCATCAACATCACGGGCAAGGGACCTGCCGAGTTCATCCGCACAATCCGTTTGAAACGAGGTAAGCAGTATCTGGATCAGACCACGATGCCCATTGCGGACATCGCATTGGAGATTGGTTATGGCAACCCGAAACGATTTACGGAGAACTTTAAGGCCGAGTTCGGAATGTCTCCTTCGGAGTACAGCAGGAAGGTGAGGGCAGAAAAGAGCATAAAGTGATAAAATTTACTTTTTATGAGAGATTTTAAGGATATTCAAGTGGCAGTGGCAGGTACAGGATATGTGGGCTTGAGCATTGCCACTTTGTTGGCGCAGCACCATCGGGTGACTGCTGTGGATGTGATTCCAGAGAAAGTGGAATTGATTAACCAGAAGAAATCACCCATTCAGGATGAGTATATCGAGAAGTTCTTGGCAGAGAAGGAGCTGAACCTGACAGCAACGCTCGATGGGCGAAAGGCGTATGCAGATGCTGACTTCGTGGTGATTGCTGCACCGACGAACTATGACCCTGTGAAGAACTACTTCGACACATCGCACGTGGAGGAGGTCATTGACTTGGTGTTAGAGGTGAATCCGAATGCCGTGATGGTCATCAAATCAACCATTCCAGTGGGTTACACGGAGGGATTGTATAAGAAATATGGTTATGCAATGAAGCTGCTCTTCTCGCCAGAGTTCCTGAGAGAGAGCAAGGCACTGTATGACAACCTCTACCCATCTCGCATCATCGTGGGTTCGCCCAAGCGCATTGAGGTGAAGTATGCAGACGAACTGCGTGCAGCTGCTGATACGTTTGCGGCACTCTTGCAGGAAGGTGCTTTGAAGGAGAATATTGACGTGCTCCACATGGGATTGACGGAGGCAGAAGCCGTGAAGCTCTTTGCCAACACCTATCTGGCATTGCGTGTGAGCTACTTCAACGAGCTGGACACCTATGCTGAGGTGAAGGGCTTGGATGCTCAGGCAATCATTCAGGGCGTAGGTCTTGACCCACGTATCGGTACGCATTACAATAACCCATCCTTCGGTTATGGAGGTTATTGCTTGCCGAAGGACACGAAGCAGCTGCTTGCCAACTATCAGGATGTGCCTCAGCAGATGATGACAGCCATAGTGGAGAGTAACCGAACGAGAAAAGATTTTATTGCCGACCGTGTGTTGCAGATGGCAGGCTACTACAGCTATTCCAATCGCATCCGCTGGAGTCAGGATGTGGAGAAGGAAGTGATTATCGGTGTGTTCCGTCTGACGATGAAGAGCAACTCGGACAATTTTCGTCAGTCATCCATTCAGGGCATCATGAAGCGCATCAAGGCGAAGGGAGCGACGGTCATCATCTATGAACCGACGCTGGAAGATGGTACGACGTTCTTTGGTTCGAAGGTGGTGAATGACCTCGCCAAGTTCAAGGAGCAGTCGCAAGCGATCATTGCCAACCGTTATGATGCTTGTCTTGATGACGTGCAGGAGAAAGTCTATACACGTGACATCTTCCGTCGTGACTAATTCCATACAGAAAAAACCGTTCATCATGAAAAAGATACTTTCACTTTTCGTTTTTTGTTTTTCCCTTTTGGTTTCTTGGGGACAGACTTTTGAATTGCGTCTGCTGAATCATTGGGACAATCCTGATGGCACTGTTGAGCGTGGATTTGCTGGCCGTTCCATTTGGAAATGGGAAGAGATTCCTGCTGGTAAGGGCTCGATGCCCAAGGCGCTGAAAGCCCGTTATGAGGAGTATGGACGCATCAACAAGGAATATGGCATCAACGGTACAGTGCTTAACAATGTGAATGCCAAGTCGATTGCCCTGTCTTCGGATATGTTGAAGAAGACGGCAAAGATTGCTGATGTGTTGCGTCCTTATGGCATCAAGGTGTATCTCTCGGTTAATTTCGCTTCGCCTAAGGCACTGGGCGACCTCGATACAGCTGATCCGTTGGATGAGAGGGTGCCATTGTGGTGGCAGAAGAAAGTGAAGGAGATATACGGGCTTATTCCTGACTTTGGCGGCTTCTTGGTCAAGGCCAATAGTGAGGGAGAGCCAGGTCCGATGGATTATGGGCGTACTCATGTGGATGGTGCGAACATGTTGGCAAAGGCTTTGCAGCCCTATAACGGAATCGTGATGTGGCGTGCTTTTGTCTATTCAGCGAAGGGAGATGGTGATGTCCAGAAGACCCCAGCACAGCGTGCTTATGAGGGCGACCGTGCCAATCAGGCATACGAGGAGTTCATCCACTTCGATGGACAATTTGCCGACAATGTCATCATACAAATCAAGAACGGACCAGTGGATTTCCAACCTCGTGAACCTGTTTCGCCTCTCTTCTTTGGATTGAAGAAGACCAAGATGATGGTGGAGTTCCAGATTACGCAGGAATATACGGGCGAGAGCATCCACACCTGTTTCCTGGCTCCCATGTGGCGTGAGTTCTTTGACACATTGAATATGATAGAAAAGAAAATGCCAAACTTCGTCGGAATGGCTGGTGTGGCCAACATCGGTGACAGCCCGAACTGGACAGCCAACGACTTGGCGATGGCAAACTGGTATGCTTTCGGCAGATTGGCGAATGATGTCAATGTGTCATCTAAAACAATTGCAGAGGATTTTCTGCGTGACTTCTACAAGACAGAGAATCCCGACTTTATCCGTCCGATGACCCAACTTCTGCTGAGAAGTCGCGAAGCAGTGGTGGATTACATGATGCCACTTGGCTTGCACCATATCTTTGCAGGAGGTCATCACTATGGTCCTGAACCTTGGTATGCACCTCGAGGTTCACGTGAAGACTGGTTGCCACGCTTCTATCACCGTGTAGATACCTTGGGTATCGGTTTCAACCGCTCTGACCACGAGGAACCTTGTTTGAAGGGCAATATCGGCTCTAACAATGCAGGACAATATCCTGAGCCTTTACGTACATTATATAATAATATGGGCACTTGTCCTGAGAACCTCATTCTTTGGTTCCACCATGTGCCTTGGGATTACACGATGAGCAATGGACTGTCCATGTGGGATAATCTTTGCTACACTTACGATCGTGGTGTGCGTCAGGCAAATGAGTTTGTGAAGACGTGGGAGGCGATGAAACCCTACGTGCCTGCTGAGCAGTATGCCGAGCAGTTGTGGCGCTTCGAGCGTCAAGCCAAGGATGCACAATGGTGGCGTGATGCCTGCCTGCTTTACTTCCAGACATTCTCGCATCGCCCCTTGCCACCCGACAGCCCTGCATTCCATTTCACGCTGGAGCAAGTGATGAATTACCATCTGAGAATGGATAATTATACAGCAGCAGACCCAACGAAGTTGCCTTAGCGCACTTCATTGGGCCTGCCCTTTTTATGCTATGTCTTGAATGTCCAGTTTATGCAATTTCTGGAATATCTGGCTCTACAAGAGGATCTTCAGGCTCTGGTTCCTCCTTTCCTCCGTTGATGTCCAATGTGATGGTCCCATCCTCATGCTCCACGATGTTGTCAATCGTTTGTCCAAGTGTTCCTCCTGTGAAAACAGCATAGGAGCTTATCTCTGTGACGTTGTTTTCGCCAGGGTAGAGGTCACCATGTTGTGAGATTGCCCACTCGTCGTTGGCTCCATAGTTGGCGGAAATGGTTTGTCCGTCGGCTGGCACTATCGTGAAGCGCTGACGTGATGCATCCGTTGTGTTTATCCTATTGGAACTCCATGATGACTGGCTGTAATTCACGTGGGTGATCATTAGCCCGTGATTCGCTCCGAATGTGTCTTCTTGTGTACTGAGGATGTAACCAAAGTATTGATCCACACCGATGTTTTGACGGTTTTCAAGGATGAAGTACTCGTTGGGATTCGCTTTGTTCACCACTTTATAAGCCACGCCGCCTGTTTCCAAAGGGTCAAGTTTAAGGCTGTATGCAGAGTCTGGGATCAGTTCCACCAGTTCCCTCCATCCAAAGAAATCCAGTTCGTAAGCCGACAATCCTACGGGCATGCGTCCATTCTTCTTGTAGCATCCAGAATCCATCAGGTCCCAATAATCCATTCCATAGACCTTGTTGTTGTAGTCATACAAGTCAGGCAAACCCATCCCGTGACACAATTCGTGGATAGAAAGCCCCACACCATCCATGCTTCCATTATACAATTCGCAGGAGCATCCATAAGATCCAAAGGTAACTGTGAAGTCATCCCCTTTCACCGTGAATCTTGACACTCCTTCCTTTGGCCAGATGGCTTCTTTCTCTGTGCCTTCCATATTCTGTCCAGGTCCTGCATAGATGAAGTAAACAAAATCCACTACACCATTTCCGTCATTGTCGTAAAGGTTCCAATCCACATCATGCAGGAGTGCTTGTTGGCATGCTTCACGATAGAAATCATTGATATTGACATCCCTTGAGCTTCCACTATCTTTCCCATAATGGGCGTAACTTTTGGAGAGTGTCACAGGACCAATCACATCAAAATCAGGTATGAATAAATTGCCGGATTGCTGACGGAAATATTCTCTTACAGAGAAGTCTGATGTGCCCGGCTTCACCCCTTCACCAGAGTTGAAATGAGCGTTGAAAAGACCTTTGACAATTTCGTCTGTTTCGCCAATAGTGAAAGGTAAGTCAGGGAACTGCACCAGAATCACTGGCACCTTGGGAGACCCATAGCAGACAAGTGGCGCAGAGGTGGTGGAGCCAACCCTCCGCAATCCCTTCTCCGAAGAAGGTACGCTATATTCTGTCACATTCTCGATGCGTCCACGTAACTTAATTTCATCCTTTTGTGCTGCTATGTTGAGTGTCGCCACCAGCAGCACCATCATCACTATCCATTTCTTGTACATTCTTAGTCTTCTGATTCTTGTTTTATTTTTTTGATTTCATTTTTCTTAATTAACCACATCACCAGCACGACAAGCCCTATGATAACTGCTGCATAGCAGATGAAGGCAAATGGACTCAGCCAAATAGGAGACTTAACCTTCACAATCAACACAGCCGCTTCACCTTCCCATCGTTCTGGGTTGTAGCTTGCTTGCAGGGTAATTCTATAAGTACCAGTCGAGAGGTTCGACAATTGGATGGGTTGTGCATTGTCTGTCACCGTCCATGGCTCATCGGGATTCATGCGGTAGCGGTACCACACGATTTCCCCACTTCGGTAAGAAGGAACAGCGTACATGATGGTGAACGTGTTCTGATCGCGGGTCAGTGTCAGTTCTTTTGTTTGGAACAGCGTCTGCTTCAGGATGCCCGTCTCATCATTCGGCGTGACATGCTGGCCGTTCACAAAGAGCATGAGGAAGTAAGGCTTCAGACGTTCTTTCGACAGGACGAACGATGCAGGGGTGTACGAAATCATTCCCTTATAGGTGCCGATATACACGGTTCCGTGCTCGTCCTGATAGCCCGAAGCGTAGTTGAGATAATTCGATGGCAAACCATTGAGCTGCGTCACATGGTTAATCACCTTTTTGCTAAGGTTATAACTATACAGGCCATTGAATGTACTGATCCAGAGACGACGATGCGAATCCTCTATGATATTTGTCACGGTTTCGTGCATGAGCCGTTCCGATACAGTCATCTGCTCCGTTTTGCCTGTCTTGTCGTCATAGGTCATCAGTCCGTGTATGTCAGTACCTACCCAATAAAGCCCCCGTGAGTCTTCTAAGATGGAGGTGGCGCACTTGTAGGTGAACGCCGTTTGTTTCCCTTTCCATTTCCCGTCCTTTCCCTGCTGAATTTTCCACACTCCCTGATTGAACGATGCCACCCACACATTACCGTGACGGTCGCCATAGATGCGCTGGGCATACACACCGTTCAGCTCTGGCATGAGATTGAACTCTTCCGTCTTTTCGTCAAAGATGTAAACGCCTCGCCACGAACTGACAAAGAGGGTCCCATTCTGGTAGCACAAGCTTTTCCCCTCAATGGTAGTCCCTTGTGGGGTCTTGTTGGTTTTTGGGTATCGGTGCTTTAGCCGCATGGTCTTTGTGTCCACTACATAAATGCCATTCGTGATGCTCGACACCCACAGGTCATCATCCACCAACACCAGTCCCTGTGCGTTGAATGGAAGAGGGGCTCCGCACCAATCCACATTGGCCTCAACCAGAACACCTTTTTCCTTATCCAACAAGTAGAGGCTGCCATCTTCCGTTCCTGCCCAGATGCGTCCATAGTGGTCTCCGATGACTTCGCGTACCACTTCCACATCATCATCCTCTGGCAAATATACAGAGAAGTTTTGGGGTGACAAGCTGATGCGGTTCATGCCGCCAAAGTATGTGCCCGCCCACACACCATTCTCCCTGTCCAACAACAGCGAGTGAACAGAGTTGTCCGACAGCGTGTTCACCATGTGGCGCGACTGGCGGATACTGGTTATGCGTCCATCTCGTATTCTGTAGATGATGATGCCTCGTTCAGTACCCACCCAGAGTTGGTCGCCAGCAGGCGTGATGGATGTGTGTGCTACAATGGGAGATCCTTCATCGTCGTGCGTCATCAGCATTTTTGAGGTGAGCGTCTTAGGAGAGAACAGGCAGATACCATCATTGTAGCTGACCAACGCCAGTTGCCCATTTCTCATTTCCGTGATGCTCATCAGTTGCGAGAACGATTCCGTACCTTCAGGCTTCACATCGTATTCGCGCAGACGATGGTTGGTGGCGTCGTAGCGGTATAGCTTGCCGTTATCGCTGCCTAGCCACACGGTGCCGTCCCTCGCCATCATCATACAGCTTGGAGACTCGAATCCATTGCCAATGCATTCAGCCGTCTTTGCATTCACGTCGATGATGTACACTTTGCCGCTCATAATACTCCACAGATGCCCCTCATTGTCAAACAGCAATTGCTTCACTCTCGGGTTTTCAGGCAGATCATCCGTGGTGAATTTGTAGAGACGCTCCCTGCTCATGTCGAAATGATAGATGCCTTTTCTCGAGCCAATCCACAAGGAATTCTCAGAGGAGGCAGCTAACGATGTCACACAGCTGAAATAACCGCCAAGTCCCTCGTCATCAGGAATGGTGTAATAATACATATGAATCCCGTCAAATGCCTTTAAGCCATCTGACGTACCTATCCATAAAATACCGTTAACCTGAGCGAGGCATGTTGTGCCACGCGTTTTTAACTCGTCGTTTATTCCGTATGTCTTGATGTGATACTCTTCCTGAGCCCACATGCTCCCTGCCACTATCATCATCACACAAAAGAAAATCGCTTTTTTCATAATTCCTATCTTTAGGTTATTGTTAGGTTATTGTTTAGATTATTGAACTGACTCTTTCCCCTTCAGTGTTCCACCCCGCTGTCTTACTGCTTCATATAATAAGATGGCTGCGCTCACACTCACGTTCAGCGAATCCAGCCTTCCCAACATAGGGATTCTGATATGCGCATCGGCTGCCTGTCGCCACACCTCTGTCAGCCCTGTGGCTTCCGTGCCCATCACAATTGCCGTTCCTCGCCTCATGTCCGTGTCGTAATACAGTTCCGAGTCCTGCAACTGTGCCGTCAGAATCTGGATGCCATGCGCCTTCAGAAACTCGATGCATTCCTCACTTCCACATGCCACGCAAGGCACTGTGAACACGGCTCCAATCGAACTTCTGATGAGGTTGGGATTCCACAAATCGGTCAAGGGGTCGCACACCACCACTGCATCCGCTCCTGCTGCATCTGCACTCCGCAGAATCGCTCCCAAGTTCCCAGGCTTCTCCACTCGCTCCACCACCACAATCAACGGATTTTCGCTCAAATCCAACTCTTCCAGCCGCCTCTCCTTGCTTTTCACCACTGCCATCACACCCTCCGTTCCGCCTCTGTACGCCATCTTCTCATACACACCCCTCGTCACCTCCGTCACTCTCAGTCCCTGCGTCCCACTCGTCACCTCCGTTTTGTTTGCTGCGACATCGTCGCAGCTCCATCCCCCCATCTCCTCGCACACAAACACCTCCATCACTTCCAATCCCATCTCCACACAATGCTCCACTTCTCTTCTTCCCTCCACGACAAACAGTCCTGTCCGCCGTCTCTCAGCTGACTTCTGTTGCAACGCCACCACCGTCTTCACACGTGGGTTTTGTACGCTCGTAATCACCATGTCGTTCATTCCTCAAGTTCTTATAATTTACAAAGATAATACCTTTCCCGCAATCACACAAATTTTTTCACCAATTTTTTCCCTAACTAGGAAAATATTTTTTCCTAACTATGCCGCAAAACCTTTCTCTTTCATTTTTTGACACTACAAAGATACAACATTTCCTTTGCGGCCTACGAATAACTCCACAAGTATTTTTATTTTTTACTTCTCACCTCTTTCGCGCTGGTGGTCACGATGGTCATGGTCATTTTGGTCAAAATCGATTTTTGGGTGTCAAAACCGTCACTATAATATATATTATATATATTATAGTGAGCCAAATGACCGAATCCGAAAATGAAAATGACCATTTTGACCTTGACCACTTTGACCGCCTTTCTTGTAAAAGGTTATTACATAATTATATGATTTTCAGTCTCCTAATGTATGTCTTGTTTGTTGTGGAGGTGCCGTTTGTATTTGTTACTTGCAGTGCTCTGTTACAAAATTGAAAGGAAATGTTACATGGATTGAAGGGTTTGTTGCAAAAAAGCAAGGTGGAACGAAAGAAAAGCAGTAACTTTGCAACTTGAAATGCCCTTTTCCCGTTAGGGAACCGCCACGGGGCAAGGAATGACAATCAAAAAATAATCAATCATAAACAAAACCTAAAAATTCAAATGGCAACAGAAAATTCAACTCAGGGAGCAAATGGCTTCTACAAACTCAGCTGGCTTCAGCGCATTGGTTACGGTTCGGGTGACTTGGCTCAGAACCTGATTTTCCAGACAGTGGCATGTTACTTGATGATCTACCTGACCACGGTGTTAAAAATCAACCCTGCTTTTGTGGGTGGATTGATTCTCGCGGTTCGACTCATCGACTGCTTCTGGAGCCCTATCGTGGGACGTTACATCGACAACCGCAATTCCAAGCTGGGTAAGTATCGTGCTTATCTTCTCTATGGCGGTATTCCTTTGACTATCGCTGCGTGCCTGCTGATGCTTCCTCAGGCAGCTGAATGGGACATGACTGCGAAGATCATCTATGCAACCGTCAGCTATACCGTGCTGAGTATGATCTACTCCGTGGTGAACATCCCTTACGGCTCCATCATGGCAAGTATGACCCGCGACAATGACGAAGTGCTGAAGTTGACCTCCACCCGTATGGTGTGTGCCAACATCGGTCAGATTGTCGTTCAGGCTGGTTTCCCAATCGGACTTGCTATGTGCATTCATTCTGCTATCGACTGGAATCAGGCTACCTTCATGGCGATTGGTACCATTCCTGCATTCATCATCCTGCCTTCTCTGCCTATCTTGAAGAGCTGGCTGGGTAAGAAGGGGCTTTATTACACCCTTCTCGCCATCGGTTTGGTTGGATTTGCAGTTTTGTTCACCATCGGTAAGTTCTTCGATGTGGCAGAATGCAACACCATCGTCCAGATTGCCAAGGTGATGACAGGTGTGGGTCTTTTGGTCGGTTCTTTGATGTGGGCATTGGTTCCTGAAGTCATCACAGAGGCTGAATACCGTACAGGCAACCGTCCTGCTGCTACCGTTAATGCACTTGCTGGTGTGGCTTTCAAGGCTGGTTTCTCCATCGCTGGTTGGATCACTCCGCTGGTGATGGGTTTGATTGGCTTCAACTTTGACGAAGAGGAGTCAGCTCTGCCTATCGAGCCAAGCGCTTGGTTCACGGTGACTTGCGTGTTTGCCCTTGTCGGCTTTGTGCTCTTGATGCTTTGTTTTGCTGGTTGTCGTGAGAATATCACCACCACACCAGAAAAGCCTGTTTCATTCGGTGAGATGTGGCAGGAGTTCAAGGCGAACAAGTGCCTCCAGTTGGTGCTCAGCATCTTCGTGGTAGTGTTCTTGGCATCCTTCATCAGCGCACCTGTAAACGCTTACTACACCAAGCTGGCGAACTACTCTGAGATTGCACAGAACGCCATTCTGGTGTTCACTTGCATCATCCCTGCCTGTCTCCTGATTGTCGTAGGACTCTTGGTGTATAGATATCCTCTGACTGACGAAAGACTGGATGAAATCAACAGAGAGATTGAGGCTCGTAATAAATAATTGAATAAAAATCAATATTAACCCCATAAAAACCTAAAAACTATGGAAGGAAAGAAATATCTTTTCCCAGCTGACTACATGGCTGACCCTGCGGCTCATGTGTTCAACGGCAAGCTTTTTATCTATCCCTCTCATGACTGGGATGCAGGTGAGTGTGAAGACGATGATGGCGGTCACTTCCAGATGAAGGACTACCACGCACTTTCGTTCGACGACTTGGAGAACGGTGCAGCTACTGACCACGGTGTGATCTTCAGTGTGGAAGATGTGCCTTGGGCAGAGAAGCAGCTGTGGGACAGCGACGTGGTGGAGAAGGATGGTAAGTACTACTACGTCTTCTCAGCGAAGGGTTACGACGGTGTGTTCCGTCTGGGTGTGGCTGTGGCTGACAAGCCAGAAGGTCCATTCAAGCCTCGTCAGTTCGCTATTCGTGGTTCATTCTCCATCGACCCATGCGTGTTCAAGGATGACGACGGCACTATCTACACCTACTTTGGTGGACTATGGGGCGGTCAGCTCCAGTGGTGGCAGCCACTTTATCATGGTTTCGAGACGATTCCTGGCAAGTATGGCGACGAGAACGGACTCATCGACCTCGGTCCTGCTCCAGATCACAAGACACAGCTCTTTGCAAAGCCAGACGCTCCAGCACTGCCAAGTTGGGTGGTGAAGATGAGCGACGATATGGAATTTGCTGAGGCTCCTCGTTGCGTGCTCATTCTCGACAAGGACGGAAAGCCCCTGAAGGCTGGTGACCCACATCGCTTCTTCGAGGCATCGTGGATGCACAAGTACAACGGCAAGTACTATTTCTCTTACTCTACAGGTGACAGCCACTATCTCTGCTACGCCATCGGTGACAACCCATACGGACCATTCACTTATCAGGGTGTCCTCATGACTCCTGTAGTAGGTTGGACAACTCACCATGCTATCGCTGAGTACAAGGGCAAGTGGTATCTCTTCCACCACGACTGTGTGCCATCCAACGACAAGACGTGGCTCCGCTCCCTCAAGGTGTGCGAGCTCCACTACAATGCTGACGGCACGATTCAAACGATTGAAGGATTAGACAAATAAAAATAAATTAATTATGTTATTATTAGGTTATGACATAGGCACTTCGTCTGTCAAGGCGGCGCTGGTTGATGCGCAGACAGGTCAGACAGTGGCAAGTGCACAGTATCCCGATGTAGAGGCTCCCATTATGGCCAAGCAGCCAGGATGGGCAGAGCAAGACCCAGAAATGTGGTGGGAGGAACTCAAGCAGGCAACAGCACGTGCAGCTGCAAAGGCTGGCGGTTCGTTGGCTGATGTGAAGGCTATTGGTATCTCTTACCAGATGCACGGCCTCGTGTGTGTAGATAAGGCAGGTAAGCCTCTCCGTCCTTCCATCATTTGGTGTGACGGTCGTGCTGTTCCATACGGCAACAAGGCATTTGAAGCCATTGGTGGTGAGAAGTGCCTCCAGCATCTGCTCAACTCTCCTGGTAACTTCACTGCTGCCAAACTCGCATGGGTGAAGGAGAACGAGCCAGAACTCTTTGCTCAGATTGACAAGATCATGCTTCCAGGCGACTACATCGCCATGAAGCTCTCTGGTGGCGACAAGAAGACCACCGTTTCAGGTCTTTCTGAGGGTATGTTCTGGGACTTCAAGAACAACGAGGTGAGCAAGGACGTGATGAACTACTATGGTTTCTCCAACGATATCATCGCTGAGATTGTTCCTACCTTCTCTGTTCAGAGCACCGTTTGTCAGGCGATTGCTGACGAGCTCGGCATCCCAGCTGGCACACCTATCTCTTATCGTGGTGGTGACCAGCCCAACAACGCCCTCTCACTCAATGTGATGAAGCCTGGCGAGATTGCTGCTACCGGTGGCACTTCTGGTGTGGTGTATGGTGTGCTTGGCGAAGTCAATTACGACAAGCTTTCTCGTGTGAACACCTTTGCTCATGTGAATCATGGTGAGGGTGGAGCAACCCGTCTGGGTGTCCTCCTCTGCATCAACGGTACAGGTATCCTCAACGCTTGGATGCGTCGTACTGTGGCTCCAGAGGGCATGAGCTATCCAGAGATGAACGACCTCGCTGAGACAGTTCCAGTAGGTGCTGACGGTTTGACGGTCATCCCATTCGGTAATGGTGCAGAACGTGTGCTTCAGAATGAGAATGTGGGTGCATCCGTTCATGGCATCAACTTCAACATCCACAAGAAGGCACATCTCATCCGTGCTGCGCACGAGGGCATCGCCTTCTCATTCGCATACGGTATGCAGATCATGAAGGACATGGGTATGGAAATCAGCACCATCAAGGCTGGTCACGCCAACATGTTCCTCAATCCACTCTTCTGCCGCACGTTGGCTACTGTTACCGGCGCCACCATCGAACTCTATGAGACAGATGGCTCTGTGGGTGCAGCATACGGTGCAGGTATTGGTGCTGGCATCTACAAGGACAGCGACGAAGCCTTTAAGACACTCAAGCACAAGGCAACCATCAAGCCTGAAGCTGACGTTGCACCTTACAAGGCTGCGTATGACCTGTGGGTGAAGAGATTGGGCAAGTAAGAGAGAGGTGAGAGGCAGAAAATGCCTTTACCTATGACTCCCCATAATGAAAGTGCTGGTTCTTAGCGAATCAGCACTTTTTTTGTGGTTCCGTCACTATATAAATATATGTATAGTCCTTGGATCGGCACATCCACTTGAACGCCTGATGTCGAGTAGATGCCAATGAACTGTCTGGGTGTTTCTGTGAAGGCAGGCGCAGCGATATCGTTGGCATTGGGATCGTAGCCATAGAAGTCATCCAGAAAATCGATGCGACCAGCTACCCACCCCCGCAATCGTTCTATCGTGTCAATGTTGGCATTCACCTTGTACGGCCTCACCCCATGCACCGTCTTGGTGGCTCTCCACAATCTGCCCTCCAGCTTCACGATGGTACCAGCATTGTACGTCCTCGTTACGTTGTAATCTTCTGTGTCGGTATAGTTGTCCCATTTGTCATAGACTTCCCATCCCGGGTTGCATTCCGCTTCACAATAACAGGGGCTTTCTGGCCATTTCGCTTTCTCCAGTTCATAGTATTCAGTCCCCACACGCTCGTACCAATCATCGATGATGCGGCAGACGTATTCAGCATCGAAGATGCCTCTGTCACGCAGTTCTCCATATCTTCTCTGCAAGTCCTCTTGATAGTATTTTTGAATCCAGTAGAAAGGGCCAGACACCAGAATGTCCAAACCCATTGTGGGAGGACGCACGACTGCATACAGATTGATGCCAAACGTCTGGTCAAGATCATAAGGTGTCACCATCCACTTGGTGCCGTCATAGGTGAACCACTGCCAGTTCTTCAGCGAACCATCACCATTGGCTGAGAAATAGAAGAAGACACAATAGTCAAGCAAACTCTCTATCTCGTACCTTTTCTCAATTTCCTTTCTCATCTCCTCCTTGCTCAACCCTCCCTTTTCCAGCGCGTTCAATTCTGACCAATACTTGCTCATGGCGACAATGTACTTCTTCACCTTGCAGGTTCTCGCCTTAGCCTCAATGATGTCGGGTGTATCCGTTTCGTCCTCATAGTATTTGTTGTTGTCGTTCATCAGTTCTTTCGGACTGTCGCCTTTGTACTTGTTTCCATTCTTATCGTAAAGGCCCTTGGGGTTGCGCACCTCGAAAGAACCCCATTGAATGTTACCACGGAAAATGGTCTCATTTTTCAAGGTTCCATCCAGATGGATATGCTCTGCCACATCCTTCTTCATGTTCATGTTCTTACGATTTTTCTTCAGTTGCCAGGCAAAGACTCCATAGAAATCCCCGTTCAGATATACGGCGCACGGAAATCCGTCAGGGAAACACCTGCCCTTGCTCTCATCGTGATAGCCCACCCGTTCCCAATAAGGGGCACGATCAGCCACCACTCCTGCATATACCTTATACCCCACTTCACCGATTCCACGCAGGAAATCTGTGTAGAAAGCCTTGAAATGGAAAGAACTTTGTTTCACCCACTCTCCAATCTTGAAATCAGCGCCTTTGTCTTCATTCCAAGTCTCATCACAAAAATCGCAGACGAAATTCTTCTTAGGAAACTTGAGTGAGTAATTTCCTTGAGCGCTGATGATGACAGGTTTCTTGAAGTAGATTCCATTCCCGTCATATACCTCCATCCAACCTTTCAAATCAGTCTTTTGGTTGGCAGGCATGATCTCGAAACCCGTCAGATTCACGTAAGCCATCTTTGGCTCAGGTATTGTGATTCCCTCATCGTTGCTAACATCCTTCACCTTTGTGTCCAGATGTCGCTTTGCCACCATCTCCTCAAACTCTGTGGTTTGAGCCACCATGCAGCCACACCCCATAAGCAGGAGGCAAACCAGCTTCAGCTTCTTGTACAATATCATGTCAGAAATCCATCTCATGGGTGTGGCAAAGTTTTCGATTAGGTTTTGCAAAGATAAGAAAGAAATGGCATCCATCCTGCTGTTCTCGCCGTTTTTCTGCCTGAAAAGCTGCATTTTAGGGTTTTATCTATCAAAATCTAAAAAGCAGGTAACATCAGTGACAATCTCATTTCGCTCTTTTTGCTACCTTTGCATCACAAAACCAAACGATAAGAAAAGAACACTCACAATGGAGAAAAACAAACCTATAGGTGCGTCACGCCTTAGCCGACTGATGAGTCGTGCTACAATGATGGCATGTTTGATGGGTATCGCAACAGCCAATGCCCAAACAGGTAAAGAATGGGACGACGTCTCTGTAACCAATGTGAATAAAGAGGCAGCACACACCATCGCTATTCCTTTTGGCAGCGAGAAGGATGTGGCAAAGAATGACATGACCGCATCGCCTTATTACCAGTCTTTGGACGGTGTCTGGAAGTTCTACTGGGTGTCCAACCCCAGTAAGGTGAACGCCAAGATGTGCGAGAAAGATTATAACGATGCAGCATGGAGCGACATCGATGTGCCTTCCAGCTGGCAGGTTTATGGTATTCGCCACAACAAGAATTGGGACAAACCGCTGTATTGCAATGTGCAATATCCTTTCTCCTACGACAGAAACACCTACAGCGTGATGGCTGACCGCCCAAGTTGGTTCACCTACAAGGGTGACATGACCAACCCGGTGGGTACGTATCGTCGTAAGTTCACCATCCCATCCGATTGGAAAGACAGGGATATCTACGTGCGTTTCAACGGCGTGGGACACGGTTATTACCTTTGGGTGAATGGTCAGCGAGTTGGATACAGCGAGGACTCCTATCTTCCTTCTGAGTTCAACATCACTGACTATGTGACCAAGGGTGAGAACACCATCGCTTTGCAGGTGTATCGTTTCACCAGCGGTTCTTTCTTGGAGTGCCAGGACTATTGGCGACTCACAGGTATTCAGCGTCATTGCTTCTTGTGGGCAGCGCCTAAGAGCCAAATCCGTGACTATTTCTTCACAACCGACCTCGATGCCAACTATGTCAATGCTAAGGCAAACGTGAAGGTGAGCCTCACAGGTGTTAGCTCTGTAGAGGGAGGCAGTGTGGAAGTGAAGATTGAAGAAGATGGAAAGACGATTGCATCAACTTCCAAAGCAGTGGCAACAGCTACAGAGCTGAGTCTCGACATGAATGTGACCAATCCGAAAAAGTGGAGTGCTGAAGAGCCTAATTTGTATGACTTGGTGCTTACCTTGAAGGACAAGAAAGGTAAGACGATAGATATTCGTGGTGGCAAGGTGGGCTTCCGTGAGGTAGGCATCCGCAATGATGGTGCGCTCCTCATCAATGGCAAGCGTATGGTCTTTCATGGTGTGAACCGTCACGATTTCTCACCAATCAATGGACGTGCCATCACGGCAGAGGAGATTGAGGAAGACATCAAGACGATGAAGCGTCTCAACATCAATGCTATCCGTACTTCCCACTATCCCAACGATCCTGTCTTCTACGACTTGTGCGACAAATATGGTATGTATGTGTTGGCAGAAGCGAATGTGGAGTGCCACGCTAATACAGGACTATCCTCTGTGGATAAGTTCCGCAATGCAATGGTGGAACGTTCCCAGAACCACGTGAAGTGGATGCGTAACCATGTGTGCATCTTCATCTGGTCGTTTGGTAACGAATCCGGTAACGGAAACAACTTCCAGTATGTTGCCAATGCCATCAAGGCGCTGGATAAGACACGACTTACGCACTACGAAGGTAACAGCAGCTTTGCAGATGTGTCGAGTACGATGTATGGCGGCTATGACCACATCGCATGGGTGGGTCAGTCGCAGCATGACCGTCCTCACATTCAGTGTGAGAACAGCCACTCAATGGGTAACTCAATGGGTAATGTACGTGAGATGTTCGACCTCTATGAAAAGTACCCCTGCTTGACAGGTGAGTTCATTTGGGACTTCAAGGATCAGGGCTTGCTGACGAAGAATTCTGCGGGAGTGGAATATTGGGCGTATGGCGGTGACTTCGGTGATAATCCTAACGATGGAAATTTCTGCATCAATGGTTTGGTGCGGCCTGACTGGAGTTGGACGGCTAAGTGCTATAACACGAAGAAGATCTACCAGCCTATCGAGTTCAAAGCTGTAAAGAACAAGAAGGGTCAGTTCCTGGTGAAGAACAAGATGGCTTTCCTGTCCAGCACAGCTTATGATGTGAGCTATGAGATTCTTGATGAGGAAGGAAAACAGTTGGCAACAGGTCCTATCGATACAGAAGTGGCTGCTGCTGACAGCACGACCATCACACTTGACCTTTCTTCAGCAGATGCTTTGGCAGCCGATGAGGAGGCGTTTATCCACTTCATCATCAAGCAGAAAGAGAAAACCTTGTGGGCAGATGCAGGTTATGTTGTGGGAGAAGAGAAACTGCCAGTGAAAACAGCAACAAAGAGTATGTATGACCTCCATCAGTTTGCTGATTGCGAGGACATCACAGTGGAGGAAACCACTTCTTCACTCACGCTGTCCAATGCCAAGTTCAAGGCTACCTTCAACAAGACATCAGGTGTGCTGAGCGATTACACTTACGATGGTGTGCAGCTTATTACCAAACCGCTGCGACTGAATGTGTTCCGTTTCCCTACCGACAATGACGGTTCAAAGCGTGAAAGCTGGGATAATATGGGCTTGAGGAGTCTGACGGCACGTGGGAAGGGTGTTGAGTTCGAGAAGGGTGCTGACGGTAAGACGGTCAATGTCACGCTGAATACCCGTTATACAGGTAAGAACAGTACTTCTTTCGACGTCCAGATGAATTTCCTCGTATGCGCCAATGGTATGATGATGATCAATTCTTTCATCAAGCCAACAGCCACTGGTGCTATCCTGCCTAAGATTGGCTTCCGTCTGGAGATGCCTGCTGAGATGGAACAACTGTCTTGGTTCGGTAGAGGTCCTTGGGACAGCTATCGTGACCGCAAGGAGGCTTGTCTGCCAGCCATCTACAAGAGCACGGTGACCGACCAGTATGAGGAATACATCATGCCACAGGAGCACGGAACCAAGCAGGAGGTGCGTTGGATGTCGCTGACGGACAACGAAGGAAACGGACTTCTCTTCGCCGCTCCTGACCAGATGGCAGCATCTGCCGTCCACTTCCGTCCAGAAGACAATTACACAGATCGCAATAACCGAAGTCGCCATACCTACGAGTTCAAGAAGTGTGCCAACACGGTTGTGTCGTTGGATGCTGCCACTCGCGGATTGGGCAATAACAGCTGTGGTCCTGATGTGATGGAGAAGTATGAGCTGAAGGCAGCCAACACCGCTTTCCGCTTCTTCATCATGCCACTCACCAAGGGTGCAAGTGCGGCTAAGATGGCACGTGTGGATATGCCTGTTTGTCAGCCGGTCGATTGCAAGCGTTCATCCACTGGACGTATTAGCATGACCACTTCCACACCTAAGGCCACTATATATTATAGTATTAATGATGGCGAATGGAAGAAGTACTCCACTGCTTTAACCTCCAACGATGCCTGCACCATCAAGACCTACTGCTCGGCTGATGGTTTGATGGACAGCCCTGTGATGTCCTACGACTTTGACCTCTTCATCAGCAAGAGCGGATGGAAGCTGGTCAGCGTGGACAGTCAGCACGGAGGTAATGAAGCGACAAAGGCGTTTGACAATAACACCTCCACCTTCTGGCACACAGAATGGGGTAGCAGTGAACCAAGATGTCCTCACACCATCGTCATCGACATGAACAGGATTTATGAGGTGACAGCCTTTACTTACACGGCACGTACTGACGGCAATGCCAACGGTATGGTGAAGGCATACGAAGTGTATCTGAGTTTGGATGGTAAAACTTGGGGCAGTGCTGCTGTATCAGGTGAGTTCAAGAACACCACAGCGATGCAAATTGCCAAGCTCTCTACAGCTAAGAAAGCTCGCTACCTCAAGTTTGTTGCCAAGTCTGAAGTCAACAACAACGCCTGGACATCAGCCTCAGAAATTGGCATTCAGGCTGCTGCTGACGTCACAGCTGTGGATGAAGTGCGCAACGAGGTGCTGCCAGATGAAGGACTTTATTATACGCTGCAAGGAGTGGCAACAGCTACACCTTCTCGTGGTGTGTTTGTATATCAGGGAAAGAAAGTGCTCTTTTAATCATTTGTGTTGACGATGGAAGAGATTATGGATGCAGTGTTGAAGCTGCTGCTAAGTATGGTGCTGGGTGCGATGGTCGGATTGGAACGTCGCCACAAAGGGCAGATCGCTGGTATGCGCACGTTTGCCCTTATCAGCATGGGTGCCACGTTGGCGATGCTCGTGTCCATCTACATCCCCGAAAAGCTCTTGGGAATGACCGAGAATGGTGACCCTGGGCGCATTGCTGCTCAGGTCATTTCTGGCATCGGTTTCTTGGGTGCTGGTGCCATCATCCAGATGAAGGGTTCCGTACGTGGTTTGACCACAGCGGCAGGCATGTGGATGACCGCCTCCATTGGTTTGGCGGTTGGTGCAGGCATGTATCTGGTTGCAGTGGTGGCAAGTTTGCTCATCATCTTGGTGCTGACCTTGCTGGAACTCTGCGAGAAGCATCTCTTCAAGGGCAAGGAACAGAAGATAGTGCGATTGAAGGTGAATTACATCGTGACAGACGCTGCCAAGTACCGTCAGTGTTTCACCGATGCACAGGTGCATATCTCGGACGAATTTTTTCGTTATGATTACACCTTAGGCACCACCACCATCAATTTTATGGTGCGCAGTCAGGACAAGACCGACTTCATCAGGTTGTTTGACAAGATTCATGCGATGGGTGATGTGCTTTCCCTCACATTGACGAACGAAGTGAACAATTAGTTGGCATAGCATGTAAGAATTTTGATGTTTATTAAAAAGTTTGCTAAAAAAAAGAAAAAAACTCCGTATTTTTTTGGCGATTTAAAATAAAGGTATAACTTTGCATCCCCTAATTGTGGCTATAACAATTTGTAAGTAATTTATAAACAAACAATCATTAACAACTTTAAATTATGGCTAAAGAGTATTTTCCAGAGATTGGTAAAATCAAGTTCGAAGGCAAGGATTCAAAGAATCCAATGGCGTTCCATTACTATGACGCTGAAAAGGTAATCATGGGCAAGCCAATGAAGGATTGGCTTCGTTTCGCTATGGCATGGTGGCACACACTCTGTGCAGAGGGTGGCGACCAGTTCGGTGGTGGAACAAAGAAGTTCCCTTGGAACGCAGGTGCTGATGCTGTTGAAATCGCAAAGCAGAAGGCTGACGCAGGTTTCGAGATCATGCAGAAGCTTGGTATCCCATATTTCTGCTTCCACGATGTTGACCTCGTTTCTGAAGGTGCATCTGTTGAGGAGTATGAGGCTAACCTCAAGGCTATCACTGACTACCTCGCAGTGAAGATGAAGGAAACTGGCATCAAGCTGTTGTGGTCTACTGCTAACGTATTTGGCAACGGTCGTTACATGAACGGTGCTTCTACTAACCCAGACTTCGATGTTGTTGCTCGCGCTATCGTTCAGATTAAGAACGCTATCGACGCTGGTATCAAGCTCGGTGCTGAGAACTATGTATTCTGGGGCGGTCGTGAAGGTTACATGAGCCTCTTGAACACTGACCAGAAGCGTGAGAAGGAGCACATGGCTACTATGCTCACAATGGCTCGCGACTACGCTCGCAGCAAGGGCTTCAAGGGTACTTTCCTCATCGAGCCAAAGCCAATGGAGCCATCTAAGCACCAGTACGATGTTGACACTGAGACTGTGATCGGCTTCTTGAAGGCACACAACCTCGACAAGGACTTCAAGGTGAACATCGAGGTGAACCACGCTACTCTCGCAGGTCACACCTTCGAGCACGAACTCGCTTGCGCTGTTGACGCTGGTATGCTCGGTTCTATCGACGCTAACCGCGGTGACTACCAGAACGGCTGGGATACTGACCAGTTCCCAATCGACCAGTACGAGCTCGTACAGGCTTGGATGGAAATCATCCGTGGTGGTGGTCTCGGCACAGGTGGTACAAACTTCGACGCTAAGACTCGTCGTAACTCTACCGACCTCGAGGACATCTTCATCGCACACATCGCTGGTATGGACGCTATGGCTCGCGCACTCGAGTCAGCAGCTAAGCTCCTTGAGGAGTCTCCATACAAGAAGATGAAGGCTGAGCGTTACGCATCCTTCGACAGCGGTATGGGTAAGGACTTCGAAGATGGCAAGCTCACCTTCGAGCAGGTTTACGAGTATGGTAAGAAGGTTGGCGAGCCAAAGCAGACTTCTGGCAAGCAGGAACTCTTCGAGGCTATCGTAGCTATGTACGCTTAATGCTTCTTGAGCAAAGCGCAAAAAGAAAGGGTTGCATCCGATGGGTGCAGCCCTTTTTTATTCCATTAACTCCTTTAATTCTCCCCGACGGTCACTCCTTTCCGAAGCTGACTGTGACGCTGGCTGGTTTGTCGGCTGGTTGTCCGTTGGTCAAGCCTGGACGCCAGCGAGGCATGCCTGTGACGATGTTGAAGGCAGCGGTGTCGAGAGTGCCGCCTGCAGACTTGGTCACTTCGGCGCCGTAGATGTTACCTTTCTTGTCCACTTTGAAGCTGATGACCACATCGCCCTTGCCGCTCACGTCGGAGTGAAGGAGCTTCTTCTTCAGATATGCCTGCAGGAAGATTTCTCCACCTGGGAATTCAGGGTCGGTGTCGCCTTCCACTTTGGCTGCCTGTTCGGCTTCCACTTTGGCGATGCTGTCGGCTTTAGCACCTTGCAGGATGGCTTCCCTGTTTTTGGAGCCGAAACCTGACATCTGCGCTTCTTTGAGCTTGGCAGGTACTTCAGTTACTTCTTGTGCGTTGGCTGTGAGTGCCAAGATGCTCAGTGCGAGCATCAGATAGAGCTTGTTCAGTTTCATATTCATCCCTTTTTGAAGTTTTACAGGTGCAAAGTTAGGAAAAAGTTGGGAGTTAGGTGTTAGGAGTTGGACTATATTTGATAGGGAATGAGGAATTTGGGATAGGGATTTGCCGTTTTTTCATGAAAAAGTAGGTTCTGAAAAGCAATTTTTTCACTTTTCAAGCACGCTTGAAAATCATTTCCTAATTTTTTTTGGTCACTTTTCACTTTTTCCGTACCTTTGTACGCATATTGTGCATTAATTGTATCTATTCATCGTTAAAAATAAAGAAAACTATGAGACTTGACGGAAGAAGAGAAAGTTCCAATGTGGACGACCGCCGTGGGAGTGGTGGCTTCAAACTGGGTGGCAAGGGTGGCCTTGGCATCGGTGTAGCGATAGTGATTGGTCTGATCACCTATTGTGCGACGGGCGACTTGAACCAGGCTGTTCAGGTGGCCAGCAGCACGGGCGACATGACGAGTGTCGTGACGGGTCAGAATGGCCAAAACGAGGAATATCAACCGACGGCTGAGGAACAGGAGTTGGCATCTTTCGCCAAGAAGGTGCTCGCTTCGACTGAGGACGTCTGGACGGCTGAGTTCCAAAAGATGGGTAAGACCTACGAGCCTCCTACGTTGGTGCTCTTCAGCGGCTCTGTGCAGTCGGGTTGTGGTGGTGCAAGTGCCAGCACAGGTCCTTTCTACTGCTCTGCCGACCAGAGTGTGTATATCGACCTTTCGTTCTTTATGAGCATGAAGTCTTCGTTGGGCAGTGATGGCGACTTTGCCTATGCCTATGTGATTGCTCATGAGGTGGGTCACCACGTGCAGTATCTCTTGGGCACGTTGGGTAAGGCGCACGAGCAGATGTCAAGACTTTCGCAGAGCGAGGCGAACAAGATCAGTGTGCAGTTGGAGTTGCAGGCGGACAATTATGCCGGTGTCTGGGCACATCATGAGCAGAAGATGTTTGGCTCGTTGGAGGATGGTGACTTGGAAGAGGCGCTGGGTACAGCTCAGGTGATCGGTGATGACTACTTGCAGAAGAAAGCGCAGGGATATGTGGTGCCTGAGTCGTTCAATCACGGTACGAGCCAGCAGCGTATGAAGTGGTTCAAGCGAGGCTTCACCACAGGCGATATTGCGCAGGGCAACACCTTCGCATACCGTTACGACCAGCTGTAAAGGCATCATCACGTTACTTCGATATTACGCAATTATATTAACTATTAACTACTAAACTTTATTAAAGATTATGGCAAATTTTTCATTAGAAATTAGTGCTGCTGTCAGCACAGCATGGGAATATGCGAAAAAGTACGGTCTGCTCATCGCTGTTATTTACCTGTTGGTGGGTGTTGTATCTGGTGGCTTACATTCAATAGTGGGACCTTCAATGGCCTTGGGCGATCAACAGGCAATTACTGAGGCGATTGGTCGAGGTGACTGGGAAAGTATTGGAAAAATGGCGCAGGCTTATAATACCGGCATTGGTTCCAATATCAGCACCATGTTTAGTGGTATTATCACCACCATTGTCAGCGTGGGTCTTTACAATCTGGCACTCGGTTTGATGAGCGGTCGCTTCTCAGAGGTGACTTTTGATGCCTTCAAACTTCCTTTCGCAACTTATCTGAAGGTGTTTGTGGTGAGCTTCATCACAGGTCTCATCTGCGTCGTTGCTTGCTTCTTCTGCATCATTCCTGTCTTCTTCGTGGCTCCTCGCCTGATCCTAGCTCCTGTTTATCAGGTAGAGCATCCAGAGGCAGGTATTGGTGAGTCTATCAGCGCAGCTTGGAAGATGACATCAGACAATACAATGTCTATGCTGGGCTTGGGTATCGTTATGGTTGGTATTATCATCCTTGGTTTCTGCTGCTGCTGCATCGGTATGTATTTTGCTCAAGCCATTGAGTTGTTTGCTCTGATTGCTGCTTACAACCAGTTGAAGGGCAATCTGCAATAATCACTAAAACCCAAAAGATTTGACTGTATCAGAATTGATCAATAAGACCGAAAAGACTGCCTTCTCCTTCGAGGTGTTGCCACCAGTGAAGGGGACAGGCACGTCTGCTTTATTCAGCACCATTGATGCGCTGAAGGAGTTCGGTCCCGAATATATCAACATCACGACTCACCGAAGCGAGTACGTGTATGTGGAACAGCCTGACGGCACTTACCTGCGCCACTTTGTGCGTCGCCGTCCAGGTACTGTGGCTGTGGCGAGTGCCATCATGCAGAAGTATGACATCAAGGTGGTGCCCCATGTGGTGGTGAGCGGCATGACGAAGGAGGACATTGAGTATATGTTGCTCGACCTTCAGTTCTTGGGCATTCAGGACATTCTCATCCTGCGTGGTGACAAAGCGAAGGATGAGGCACGTTTTATGCCTATGAAGGATGGTTACAGCCACGCGACAGAATTGATAGAGCAGGTGAACCTCTTCAATCAGGGCAAGTTCGTTGATGGCACACCCATCAAAAATCCAGGCGCACCCTTCTCCTTCGGTGTGGCTGCCTACCCAGAGAAGCATGAGGAGGCACCTAACTTGGAATTCGACCTTCAGGTGCTCAAGCAGAAGCAGGATATGGGTGCTGACTATGCTGTGACGCAGATATTCTACGACAACGAGAAGTACTTCCAGTTTGTAGAACGTGCCCGAGAGGTTGGCATCACGATGCCTATCATCCCAGGCATCAAGCCGATGGCAAAGCTCAGTCAGTTCAATGTACTGCCCAAGACTTTCCATCTTGACCTGCCCGAAGCCCTCTCGAAAGAGATGGAGAAGTGCACGACCGATGCGGAGGTGAAGCAGTTGGGCATCGAGTGGGGCATCCAGCAGTGTAAGGAACTGATGCAGCACCATGTGCCCAGCATCCATTTCTATTCGATGGGTGCAACGGAAAGCATCAGAGAAATCGCTAAAGAAATCTATTAAACTAGTTATACTAGTTGAACTAGAGAAACTAGAAAAAACAATGACCTTTGACCAAATCATAGCACAGGACACGGTGAAGCAACGCCTGCTTGACGAACTTCAGCAGGGGAGGGTGCCACATGCCCTGATGCTGTATGGTCCAGAGGGTTGTGGGGCTTTGCCCATCGCTGTGGCATACGCTCAGCGGTTGTTGGGTGGAGGCTCGATGGCGGAGAAGTTGCAGCATCCCGACCTGCACTTCGCTTTCCCCATCTACAAGAAAACCAGTGGCAAGGACTCCTACTGCGACGAGTTCCTGAAGGAGTGGAGGGAGCAGTTGCTGAGCCGTCCTTATTTCGGTATGTCCGAATGGATGGAGATGTCGGGGGCAGAGAATCAGCAGCTGGTCATCTATGCCAACGAGAGTGAGGCGATCGTGCGGAAGCTCAGCTTGAAATCCAGTCAGGGAGGCTATAAGGTCATGCTCATCTGGCTGCCTGAGAAGATGAACACGGAATGTGCCAACAAGCTCCTCAAACTGTTGGAAGAACCACCAGCACAGACGGTGTTCCTGCTGGTGAGCGAACAGCCCGACAAGGTGTTGCAGACGGTGAGGAGCCGTACACAGATGGTGGCTGTGCCAAGACTGACGGAGCAGGAGGTGGAACAGGCGCTGATAGAGCGTTACAGCATCCTGCCAGCCGAAGCCAAGCGCATTGCGCGTTCGTGTAACGGCAATATGGCACAAGCCCTGCGCACCATCACTTCCGATGCCGAAGGTGAATACTTCTTCGACTTGTTCGTGGAACTGATGCGGCTCTCTTATGTCCGTAAAGTGAAGGAGATGAAACTGTGGAGTGAGCGTGTGGCAGGAATGGGACGTGAACGCATCAAGTCCTTCCTCGACTACTGCCAGAAGATGGTGCGTGAGAACTTCATCTACAACTTCGGACGTCAGTCGGAACTGAACTACATGACTGAACAGGAGTCGCAGTTTGCCGTCAAGTTCGCTCCTTTCATCAATGAACGCAATGTCATCGGCATCATGGATGAGCTCTCGCTTGCCCAACGCGACATCGCACAGAACACCAATCCCAAGATTGTGTTCTTCGATTTCGCTCTGAAAATGATAGTACTGATAAAAAATAGATAAATGACAGAATTCAAATGTGGAAATTGTTGCGGCGACATCAGTGTGAAAGGGTGTAGCCGTCATGCAGATAAACTCAATACATACGATTGGATGGCTGATCTGCCAGACAATGCTGCTGCCTGCGATGTGGTGGAGGTGCAATTCAAGCCCCCACGCAAGGGCTATTTCCTGAATGTGAACAAACTTCCGTTGGAGAAGGGAGATGTGGTGGCTGTAGAAGCAAGTCCTGGTCACGACATCGGCACGGTCACGATGACTGGCCGTCTGGTCCCTTTGCAGGTGAAGAAAGCAAACCTCAAGCCTGGCACTGAGCTGAAGAAGATCTATCGCAAGGCACGTCAGGTGGACATCGAGAAGTGGGAGGAAGCCAAGAAACGTGAGCATGAGACGATGATTGAGAGCCGCCAGATTGCCCTCCATCTGGGTTTGCAGATGAAGATTGGCGACGTGGAGTATCAGGGCGACGGCAACAAGGCGATTTTCTACTATATCGCTGACGAGCGTGTCGATTTCCGTCAACTCATCAAGGTGTTGGCAGACCGTTTCCGTGTACGCATCGAAATGAAGCAGATTGGTGCGCGTCAGGAGGCTGGTCGCATCGGTGGTATTGGTCCTTGTGGACGTGAACTCTGCTGTGCCACCTGGATGACCAATTTCTCTTCCGTCAGCACTGCTGCAGCACGTTTCCAAGACCTCTCGCTCAATCCACAGAAGTTGGCAGGACAGTGTGCAAAGCTCAAATGCTGCATGAACTACGAGGTGGATCAGTATATGGAGTCGCTCAAACGCCTTCCTTCTCGTGAAATCACACTCTACACGCAGGACAATGAATATTTCTTTGTGAAGGCAGATATCCTTGCCCACATGGTCACTTATTCCACCGACAGGAAGATGCTGGTCAATGAAAAGACCATCCCTGCCCGTCGTGCTTTTGAGGTGATACAGATGAACCGCAATGGGCAGAAGCCTGCATCGCTCGATGAGAAAGAAAGACAGGAGGCGCCTGTTTCTGCTGACTTGCTCGACCAAGAGAACATCAACCGTTTCGATAGTCAGAACAAGCGTCACAAAAAGAAGAAAAAGAAGCATAGCGGCAACGGAGGAGGTGCGAGAGAATGAAACGCATTCATACATTAGTTCTATACATAGGAATGCTCTGCCTCGCCTTCTTCACGGCTTGTCAAGACCATCTCTATTATTCGCATTATCAGGATATGCCCCAGCGCCAGTGGGATAGCAACGATTCGCTCTATTTCAGCATTCCTCCGATGGAGCATGAAGAGGATGTGGCTATCACATTGAGTGTGCGCACCACCGCCTCGTTCCGTTATAAGGACATTGTGGCACGTGCTGAACTGTTGGATGGCGATTCCGTCATCTCTTCCATCCCCATGAACATTATGCTCTACAATAATCGTGGAGAGGAAGCCTCTCAGGGTATTCTTGTGACGGAGAATTATTCCAGACCACAGGCATTCCACATGCGGGCAAACCACCACTACACCATGCGTGTCACCCACCTCATGCGCCTCAATCCATTGGAAGAGGTGCAGAGTGTTGGCATTATTGTGGAGGAAATCGTGGAGGAACGCTGACCAGTCTATTCTCCCCACAACGGCTCATCCAGCCTTTGTGCGAGAAAGGGTTCGAGTGCTTGTGCAAACGCATCAGAAAGGTTGACCATCCTTCCCTTGCCGTTCAGATAAGGGTTGATATATCTTTTTTTCGACACCACCGTTTTGGCACCGACGTGTTCCCCTCTGTGGATGTGGCGCAATGCCCTGAAACTGTCCCAATCCTTTCGTGCCTCTTCATCCTGTTGGAGCAAGGCGATGACCTCGCTCTCGGTTCTGTACAGATCATTCTTGCTGAGCACCCCTCTGGCAATGTGTTTGCACAATAGTTCTGACAATGTCTGCATAGCAAATCTGTCTTCGTCTGCCACATAGATTCTTGAGGTGTCAAGCGCTGCCAGGCAAAACGCTTCAGCAGTTTTGAAATCATCAAACATCAATTCATCTTCCCCCTCTTCATTCTTGCCCACCATCAGATGGTCATACCACTCAATGACCTGCTCTTTGGGCGCAATGCGATAGTTCACGCAGTTCGACAAGGTGTATTCCAAACGGTCGGCCGATAGTTTGGGCGAGTCATTGTCGGCAATAGGGTATTGGTGATAATCTGACACCTCTTCCAATGTGATGTTCCATTCCTTCAGACGGGTCATGATTTCAGGCGAAGATGCGATGATGTCTGCAGTCCCATTCTCAGTCGATTCCTGTTTCAGATGGTCACCATTCAGGAAATCGATGACGTGTGCAAAAGTCGGTGTGGCGATGTCGTGCAGCAGCGCCGCAATCGTCTGTCGCTTGTCCTGTGTGAAGTGCCACACAATCAAGGCACACCCCACACTGTGTTTATATCTTGAGTAGTTGTCCAGCCCTTCAAACATCGGAAATGATGTGTATTCACATCCGCAGTGCATACCCACATCCTTCAATCGCTGCATGGCAGGTGCAGCCACTATCGGCTCAACAAAGTCTGGTATTGTTGGGTTGTATATTTTCCACATGGTCAATTGTTTTGAACTACAAAGATACACATTTTTCACTTTTCACTGATGGCTACGCCGAGCTAAAGGTTCACTTTTCACTTTTTTTATACCTTGCAGCCGAAAAAGAATGAAGGATTTGTCTTTGTATGAACAGCATGAGAATCAACATTTGGAATCACCCCAAGGATCACCTTCTGGGTCTTCAGGGCGATGTACAGATCGGGAGTCATCACGTAGTAGTACCCTGGGTTCTTACCGATTTTGAGTTCGGTCTCTCTTGCATTTACTTTAATTGCCATAGTCAGTTAGTTTTTGGTTTTGGTTAGTTATTTGAGGGCCCTATTTTTTTGCTTCCCTATAGGGAAAATTTTGTTACCCTTAAGGGCTGCAAATTTTCTCTCTTGGTTCGCGATGCAAAGTTACGATGTTTTGAGGGCGGCAACAAATTTAAGGTCAAAATAAGCACGCAAAAAAGCACGCTGCCTGTGGGCGATGTCATGATGTGTCAAAGTCAAAATCGGTCAAAATCGATTTCTGGTTCTGAAAATCGGCCACTATAATAATAATATTAAAA
>JAGAAZ010000073.1 GCA_017614895.1 Bacteroidaceae bacterium
AAACATAAAGATGCGTCCTTAGCTCAGTTGGTAGAGCAATTGACTCTTAATCAATGGGTCCAGGGTTCGAGCCCCTGAGGGCGTACAAGGAAAGGGATTGAGACAATATCAAAATCCCTTTCATTTTAGGAGGGATGGTAGAGTGGTCGATTACAACGGTCTTGAAAACCGTCGTGCTGAGAGGCACCGGGGGTTCGAATCCCTCTCCCTCCGCAAAGCAGGAGTCACGCAGGTGGCTCCTGTTTGCGTTATGAGGGAAGTGGATGAGAACCCAGGTTCGTCATCGCGCAGCGCTTTCGGAGAAAGAATCCCTCTCCCTCCGTGTTTAGGGGAGAGAAGGGAGAAGAAAAGAAGGGCTGACATTCGTGATGGTGCCAGCTCTTTTATTCTTCCGCTTTATTTTCGGCGCAGAATGATGTAAAGGATGACGGGGGCACCATGAATAGGTGTGACGGCATTCAGTGGAATGACCGTAGTGGGTGGCAATGTGCAAAGGAGATTGCAAAGAAGTGCCAGTACGGCTCCTGTCAGCATCGTGACGGGAAGCAACACACGGTGGTTGGAGGTGCCGAGTAACAAGAAGGCGACATGAGGAGTAGCCAATCCGAGAAAGGCGACAGGACCGCAATACGCCGTGATGACTGCCGTCAGTAAGCCTGTGGCAAGGAGCAAAAGGTTGCGTGTACGCTGGATGTCAATGCCCAAATTGGTGGCATACGCCTCACCCAAGAGGATGGCATTCAGGGGTTTCATCAGCAAAAGAGCGAGGAAGAGTCCGATGACACACAAGGAAGCGAAGATGGGCATCTGCTGCATGGAGACGCTGTTGAAGTTTCCCATTCCCCAAATCAGGAAACTCTGTATGTTCTCCACCGATGCCAAGAAATTGAGCAACGAAATGACGGACGAGGTGACATACCCCATCATGATACCTGTAATGAGCAACATGAGATTGTTCTTCAGCAACGACGAGAACAACAACAGCAATGCCATGATGAGCAAGGAACCAAGAAATGCAGCCCCGACGATGGCAAGGTAACCACTCCATGAGTAGAGTCCTGCCGTGATGGTGCCTCCCAATGACAGCATCACAATCGCCACACCCAAATTGGCACCCGATGAGATACCCAGAATGGAAGGACCTGCCAACGGGTTATGGAAAGCGGTCTGCAACAGGAGACCTGCCGTAGCCAATCCTGCTCCTGCCAACATCGCAGTGAGAGCGGTGGGAAGGCGAGAACCCAGAATAATGTAGGTGACAGCATCGTTGGAAGAGCCACCATGAAGGAGAGTCTGCAACACATCGCTGGCATTGATGTGTACTGACCCGAAGAAAATGTTGAGGACGAAAAGCGCCACAACAAGGAGGATGAGCAGGACGAGGCGAAGTTTCATTGAGTTGACAGTTGACAGTTGACAATTGACAGTTTAGGGTTGAGAGCTAAGTCTTTGGTAGAAGTACATGGGCTCATGGAACTGCACCTCTGGATGAGTGATCTGAATGATGTCAGAGAGCATACGGTCAGGATGGAAGGGAGAACGCTCGTAGAATCTTGAGGTGCGGGTGTTGCAACCCCACACATTACCCTTCTTGAACGCATCGAAACGGTGATAGATATCAGCCTCTGCACCCAACTCGGCAAGGGTGATGGACGTATCAGAATCATACCTTATCAACCAGATGTCGGCATCGTGGGCTGTGGCATACACCTGTTCGGCAGAGAGTGGCACAGAACCGCTCTGCGTATAGTCGGGGAAGGCTGTCTGCGCACCAGCATCAGCATAGAGCTGTCCAATGGTGCTGTGCACACCAGGTTGATACCACACATTCCCATAAAGTTCTTCAGACAGAATGCGAGGACGCTTGTCCGACTTCTTCACCAAGGCACTCAGACTGTCGTATCTCGCCACCAACGCATCAAACATCGCATTCGCCTCTTTCTCCTTGCCGAAGAGCAGTCCATAGAACTTGATCCATTCAGCACGTCCCAAAGCCGTTGACTCCATGTATTCCGCACACTCGATGATGGGCATACCGAGCTGTCCCAACTTATCGTGCCCCGTATTGCTTTCGAAGGGAGACACCAGCATGGCATCAGGACGAAGCTGGATGATGCGCTCCTGATTGGGCGACATACCATTGCCACAATCCACCACTTCCTTGGTGAGTCCGTGAATGTACTCCTTCTCACATACACCACCAATACTCTCCTCCATGCCAAACTCACAGATGAGTCCGCAATGCACCGCCGTAAAGACAAGGGCATTCTTCAGAGGTGTTGTGATGACAGGAGTGCCCCCCTCGTAGGGAGGAATGGCATCAGGATCGCTGGTCAGGATATAAGAGCCCAGCAGTCCCTCACCCCAAGGATTCTTCAGTTCCACCTCCACACAGTCGCCATAGCGCACCATCGTGATGTTCTTGGCATACTGCATGGGAATCGTGTCTCCCTCTCCCTGCAAAGGAGAAGTGGTGTTGCCTCCGCAAGACACGAGGAACAACGTCACTCCTATCAGTAAATACAAACTTAAGTGCTTCGAGCTAAAGGTTTTCTTCATGTTCGGTTATAGTTTGATGGTCAGATAAATCTCATAATTTCGTCGTGGCATAGGACGTGAGAGCACAGTGACGTACTCCGTGGAGAAAAGGTTGTTGATGACGCCCTTCACTGCCCCATCCACTTGATGCCAACAAAACGTCTTCTCCAAAGAGAGGTCAGTCATATAGTATGGCTTCAAACGTCCTGTAATATAATTCACCTCGTTGCTGGTTGTCGTATATCGCTCCGAATAGTGATTCCACTGATACAGCAATGTCCACGTGCGCCACTGGATGCGTGCATTCACATTAGCAGAAGTCTTCGGCACATAGCAAAGCTGTTTGCCATAACTGGCATCATTCGAGTTGATGTCTTCACCGATGTTCTTCGATGGTGTCCAGGCAAAGTTACCAGCCAACGACACTTTGAGGTCTTTCATCAACAGGAATGAACCATCCAGCGAACACTCCATCCCATAATTATGCACCTTCTTCACATTGGATGGTTCCCAAAAACCTTTCGTGTTGGGTGTCCAAAGAATCCAATCTTTGATGTGTGAATCGAAAGCGGTCGCATTTCCCTTGAGGGTCCAACGTGCCTTCTTCACAGCAAACTCCACACCCATATCATAAGTAAAACCCTTCTCTGGCTGCAAGTCAGGGTTACCACCTGGCTGAAAATAGAGGTCATCCATCGTTGGATAACGGTAGTTACGAGCCACAGATGCCTTCAGCACCACATTCCAAGGCTGCCACAGAATCACATCTGCAAACAAGGCAGGAATGGGAGCCACCCAATCATCTTTATAGACTTCCTCACGAACCACTCCTGCTAACGAAAAGACCTTCCAAGGTCTCCACCTCGCTTGCACATTGGCATGATATTCAGGACGTCCCATGTCAAAGTTCTTGCCGATATGGAAGGGGCTTCTGTCATGGCTGTTCACATGCGTGTAATACACATCCACACCACCCATCAGCATCAACTGCGGAGTCAGCATCCAATCGGTATGGGTGGAGAGAAACGCCGTGTTGGAATAGCTGCGTGAACTGGTGATGGAAGTCTTCATCTCTTGCCGTGTCGTGAAATACTCATAGCCGATATCCGCATAAGTGATGCCAGCCTTCATCCCCCACTTCACCTTTTCCCCTATACGATTCCAGGAAAGGAGACCGCGCAAGGTGTTATTGCGTTGCTCATTCTTGAAGTCGCTGTCATCCTTATAATCCACGCTGAGGAAAGGAAGTCCACGCTTGGAATGAGTCCACCACACCGATGCCCCCAGTTGATGCCCCTTGCCTGCATCATAATGAAACTCCTGCAACAAGTGCAAGTCGTCAAAGTAGCCACTCTTGTTATGCTCCTCTGGATGATAAGACGAAACCCAATTGCCATACTTATCATACACATCTGTCTTCTTATCCCGATTGGTGTAGGGGTAGTCGTTGTCAGACGTGGCATACACCATCCTCGTCGAAGAGGTAAAGCGCTGGTTCTTATAGGTCAGACGGAGAAAATCATCGTAGGTATCAAACGACCCGATGCCCTGTACGAACTGCATCCCCCACCCTTTTTTCTCCACTGGAAGGTTTACCATCTCCACAGCGCCACCCAAGCCGCCACCAATCAAATTGATGGACGAGGCACCATGATAGAGGTTTGCTTCGTCGATGAAATAGGCAGGAATGGTGGAGAAGTCAAGTGTTCCCAGCATCGGTGAGTTGATGCGCATACCATTCCAGGTCACCTGTGTATGCGAGGGTGAAGTGCCACGAAACTCCACCAACGACTCAGTGGCACGTCCATAGCTCTTCACGAAAGCAGTGGAGTTCTTCGACAGGATGTCTGCCATTGACAAGGAGATGTTCTCATGCAACACCACGGTGTCCAGTTTGGTCATCTCCACACCCACATCTTTGAGACGACGCTGTGCCACCACCTGAACATTGTCCAGATGCACCACTTCTTGTGCCCATATCGGCACCCAAAGCATGGAGCATAATATATGACACAACCACCTCGTCATTTTCTTATTTCATGATATGATAATCCCAGATGCCATACACTTCCGTAGAGATGTCACCCAAATTAGGAGAGTAGCCCGTCTGCGCTGTCTGCACCTTCACAAAGTCGATGTACTGCAAGTTGGCATCCTTACCATCCCACGTCTTGGCATTGCTGATTTTGTAATAGCCCATCGCATAGACATCATCGAAAGTTTTGTTCTTGAAATAGTCTGAACCTTGATTGTCAGCATACCCCCATGCGTAAGGAGGTTCCATCGTGTAACCACTCTCGTAGGTATGGGTGTCTTTCAGACGAGTGCCGAAATAAGTGTATTCTGTGCCCTCCACCCAATCTTGCCAATAGTAGGCGTGGGTGTTCCACAGCGACATATAAGGTACAATGCCCGTGGCCCCATAGCAGTCTTTCCATGCAGTATGAGAACGTGGAGACTTCGGTTTGTAGTAAGTGATGGCATACTCCAACGTACTGTTCTCTGTACCATACTCACTACCCGCCAACTCATACCAAGGGTCGTTAGGCAGTCCATCGCCATTCACGTCCTGACTCACCCAGATGATGCCTGGTTCTGATTGATAACTGAAAGGATTACCCCTGATGACGAGATCATAGCTGCCAGAGTTTTCTACGCTATGGTCAAAACCTGCTATCACATAACCTCCCTGTGCTCCCAACGATACCGACCACATCTTTTGCCAATGGCGCAACACCGTGTCGCAAGCCTCTTCCATCGATGCACCACCACGAATCATATCACCCACAATGGTGTAACCATTCACCTGATGACCAGGAGCTGGCATAAATTCATAGACCTTATTCACCAAGGATGTGCTGGATGCTGTCATCGCACGTTGGTAAGTGCCCTCTGCAGGACATACATGAATATCAAAAGATTGGCTCACTTCGCACGTATCATTCTTCATGGTCAACAACAAGGTGTGTGCACCCTGCGAAAGGCCAGCTGTGTCGAATACATAAGCCACTTCGCCCTTTTCCTTTTGTGTGTATGGTTCTGCCACCACATTTCCATCCATCAACCAAGTATATGTGCCATCAAGGTCATTCTCTATCATGTATGCCTTCACCTTCAGCGTTCTGCCCGAAGGAATGTTGATGCTTCTCCACGGGAATTTCCAGGCAAACACCGAGTCGTTAGGGGTGAAAAGTCCTTCACCTGACTCATTCTCCGAAAGCTTATCTACTTGAATCACGGTGATTTTCAGTTCATCTTCCGTCGTACCATAAGCATTGGTGACTTTCAACTGGATGTAATATTCGCCCAAGGTCTCTGCCACAAAGGTATAGGAAGCACTCGTTCCTATCACCTTCCCATCCATACTCCACTCGTAGGTAGTATGCTCGTCCACATACTCACATCGGGGCACAATCTCCAACTCACTCCCCAATTCCATGCGGTATCGGGCTGATGCCACAGGGAAAGTGATGGTGGGCAAGAGACCTTGTTGTGTGTCACCATTGTCATCGCTACATGCTGACAGAAGCAACAAGATAGCCATCAAACATAAAACACCGTTCTTCTTCATATTGTCCTTTATTTGAATGCAAAATGATTGGGGTTGATGCCCACTCGGAACTGATCCACCAGCACACCATTGGCATCGTAGCGGTACACCACTCCTGCCTGACTGTAATCCACCGCATCACCCACATATATGTCCCCATTACGAGGATTCACACCAATGCCATACAGCTTGTGCCGACGTCCTTTCGCATCCTTAGGTGCTTCAATGAAAGGTCGCACAGGCAAATGGCTGGCTGTGATATTCATTTTGTAAATGTCGTTATTGATGATGTAAAGCACATCCTTCGTGCCATTCATCTCTATCTGCACATTAGCCTCATCCGAATCGAGCGCCTGATCCATCTCCACCACACCAGTCTCAGCATCAATACGATAGAGATGCGGTATATTGTCACTGAAGCTTTCGTCATCCGTTGAATAGCCTCCATCGGTGATAACCCAAAGTTTGCCGTTCTTGTCGGCTTTCATCGACTTGGGTTGCCAACTGCTGAGGGTGATTTCCTTCACCATCTCGTCCGTCTCTGTGTCGATAACCAGTAGCTTGTTGCTGTACGACCAGCAGTTGGTATAAACGTATTTCCCCACCTGCACCATCTCTTCTGTGGAGCAGTAGCCACGACTTTCAGCCTGTTTGGTGGAGATAGCACCTGTCCACGTAAAGGTCTTGGGGTTGATCATATTGATATAAGGTGAATAAAGGTCTGTCACGTATGCCTTGGTGTCATTCACGAAATGCACGTATCGAGGATTGATGATTCGTGTGCCTGTTGCAGACACCTGACCCTTCACACGGAAGGTTATGGCGTCAATCGCCCAAATGATACCCGAATTCTCCACAGCAATATATGCAACCCCATTCCTGAGAATGATGGATTGCCCCGTGTCGCCCAACTTCCTGTCGTTGGCTCGTTGAAACACACCATTCTCCACCTTTTTCGTTTCAGGGTCATAGTAGGACAGCGTAGCATTGCCTGCGTTGAAGTTGCCTTCGCAGAGCACAAAAACACCCTTGCCTGTGGAAGAGAAATGCTCCTCCCCTGAGGTGTCGTCAGAACCACTGCATGCTGCCGTCAGCAAAGAAGCCGACAGCAGCATGTATGTAAAGAAATTTTTCAGTTGCATCAATTAGAACTTAACCATCACGTTGTCGAACGCAAAGTACTTAGGCTGCTTCACGCCGTAGGCAGACTTGTCGCTGCCATCCATCGTGAATCCAAGCTTATTCACCTCACCCAGTGAGCTGAGGTCAACAGCCTTCCAAGTCTCCAGGAATTTACCATCCTTAGCCATATCAACAGTAACAGTGCCTGTTGCCACTTCACCCTTATAACCAGTGATGATCAACGTCAAGAAATCACCTTCCTCCGTCAAAGCCTTAGAAGACTTGTCACCATTCTTGGTCACACCCAACTGATAGGTTGTTGGAGACACATCCATTGACTTGATGAGACGAGCCACACCATCAGAGAAAGACATTGAAGCATCGCAATACACAACAGCGAAGTTCTTAGAGCCATTGCTCTTTGGAACTGCCAGCTGATAGTTGTAAGTAGCGTGTTCGTCAAGGTTGTCATCGATATAGTTGCTGATAGCCACACCGCCTTCAGCAAAGCCCCAATTGCCTCCCCATGCTGCAGTCAACGAGCTGGTGAGCTTTGAGGTTGCATCTGACCAAGAATAAGAAACAGGAGTAGCGCCGCCATCACCATAGAGCAATGTACCACCATACTGTGGATTGTCAATCAAAGTAGCCCAGTTGCCACCTTCGAAATCCAAACGCTTTACATTCTCGTCGTCATCGCTGCTACACGATGTGAACATGGCCATGCTCATTGCCAGCACAGCGAAAGATAAAAAGATCTTTTTCATTGTTAGTTTAGTTTGATTGATAATAAAGTTATTATTGTCCGCACCTTGAGCAAGCCCAACGATACGGGTAAAATTTTACAGCGGCATGTTTCCGTGCTTCTTCGGCGGATTGCTCTGATTCTTGTTGCGCGACATCTCGAGTGCCTGAATCAGGCGGATGCGTGTGTCACAAGGTGAGATAATCTCGTCGATATAGCCCAACTGTGCGGCTGGCATGGGGTTGGCGAACTTTTGACGGTACTCCTCAATCTTCTCAGCACGTTCTTCTGGCGTAGCCTTACGATAGAGGATATTGCAAGCGCCTTCAGCACCCATCACAGCGATTTCAGCAGTTGGGTAAGCAAGGTTCACATCTGCACCGATGCACTTCGAGTTCATCACGATGTAGGCACCACCATAGGCCTTGCGGGTGATGAGGGTGATCTTTGGCACCGTCGCCTCGGCAAAGGCATAGACAATCTTCGCACCATGACGGATGATGCCGTTATGCTCTTGCTGCACACCTGGCAGGAAGCCTGGCACATCCTCCACAGCGATGAGAGGAATGTTGAAGCAGTCGCAGAAGCGGATGAAACGGGCGGCCTTGTCTGAAGCATCAATATCGAGGGCTCCAGCAAGGAAATTGGGCTGATTGGCCACAAATCCCACAGTGCGTCCAGCCATACGTCCGAAACCGATGACGATGTTCTTGGCAAACTCTGGCTGAATCTCGAAGAAGTACTGCTGGTCGCAGACAGGTTCGATGATGTTGCGGATGTCGTAGGGGATGTTGGGGTCGGAAGGCACCACATTGTCCAGCTCGTGACAAATGCGTGTCACCTCGTCAGTCACAGGATGCACTGGAGCATCTTCCATATTGTTCGAGGGGATGAAACCGATGAGTTCGCGGATGGTCATGAGCGTCTCTTCGTCGCTGTTGCAGATGAAGTGGCTCACACCGCTCACACTGTTGTGGGTCATCGCACCACCCAGCGTTTCCTTATCCACATCCTCATTCGTCACTGCCTTCACCACGTTAGGGCCTGTGACAAACATCTGGCTCTGTTCCTTCACCATCAGAATGAAGTCAGTCAGCGCAGGGCTGTAGCAGGAACCACCGGCACAAGGTCCGAGGATGGCACTGATTTGTGGGATGACACCCGATGCCATCACATTCCTTCTGAAGATATGTGCGAAGCCTGTCAGACTTTCCACACCTTCCTGAATACGGGCACCACCCGAGTCATTCAGTCCGATGATGGGTGCTCCGTTCTTCAACGCCAAGTCCTGCACCTTCGCAATCTTCTGGGCATTGGCGGCAGAGAGTGAGCCACCCAGCACAGCAAAGTCGAAGGCATAGACAAAGACGATGCGTCCGTCTATCTTGCCATAGCCTGAAATGACACCGTCGCCCTCGATGCGCTTGTTCTCCATACCGAAGTCATTGCAGCGGTGCACCACGTGCTTGTCCATCTCCACGAACGTGCCACGGTCAAGCAGCGTCTCTATTCTTTCTCTTGCAGTAAGCTTTGTCATATTTTTTCCTTTTATAATTCTAAACGGATGAGCGCCTGTTCCACACGAACACTGTCACCAACATTCACTAACACATCCTTCACCTTGCAGTCGGCATTCACCTTGTAGTTCGACTGCATCTTCATGGCTTCCATCGTGAGCACAGTGTCACCAGCCTTCAGTGTGTCGCCAGGCTTCACGTAGATGTTCACAATCTTACAAGGCATCGGCGCTGTGATCACATCTGCCTGTACCGACTCCTGAGAACCTCCACGTCTCATCTTCATATACTTCGCCTGCGAGTCGAGCATATCAATCTGGTAGGTGGAGTAGTTGAGGTTCACACGGTAGTGCTTCTCCCCACTCTCTCGGATGAGTTCGGCATTGTACGAGTTACCGTCATAGATGAGGGAGCAAGTACCATTCTGCAGCATCGCCACATCCACATCATACACCTTCCCGTCAATGTCTATCTTCACTTGGTTGCCCTCCTTGCTCAGCAAGGTCACCTCCAAAGTCTTATTTCCTACTTGTATTTCCATATTCTATACTCTCAATACTCCTTTCTGCAATCCGAATGCCCTCCAGCGACTGATAGCCGTGTTTTCAGCTGTAGGCGTGGTGGGTTTATTCTCTTCGAGGTTCATCAGATAGTCAATGTATGCCGCAATGACCGCCATTGGCTCCGAGTCATTCTTGAAGCCTGGACGTGGACGCAGCCTGTCTTGGTTCCGCTCGATGAAATAGGTGTTATAGTTACCCTGCTTGAAGTCGGGCACATCGATGATGCGACGCAGATAACGGATATTGGTCGTCAAACCCGTAATCTTATATTCATAGAGTACACGGCGCATACGCTCGATGGCATATTCACGGCTGGTTGCCCACACGATGAGCTTACCAATCATCGGGTCATAGTGCACAGGAATCTCATACCCCTCATACACATACGAGTCGATGCGTGTACCGATACCATGTGGCTCGGTCAGCTGCTGGATGACACCAGGCGAAGGCATGAAGTTATGCTCCGTGTCTTCAGCGCAGATACGACATTCGATGGCATGACCACGCTGACGGATATCCTCCTGACGATAGCGCAGTTCCTGTCCGTCGGCAATGAGAATCTGCTCCTTCACCAAGTCGATGCCCACCACTTCCTCCGTGATGGGGTGCTCCACCTGCAGACGTGTATTCATTTCCAGGAAGTAGAACTTGTGGTACTTATCGACGAGGAACTCAATCGTACCTGCCCCCTCATAGCCCACCGCACGAGCAGCTGCCACCGCTTTGGCACCCATCTCCATGCGCAGATTATAATCGATGAACGGGCTTGGACTCTCCTCCACAATCTTCTGATGACGACGCTGCACAGAGCATTCGCGGTCAAACAGATGCACCACATTGCCGTGCTTGTCGCCTAAGATTTGGAATTCGATATGATGAGGTTCCTCCACGAACTTCTCAATATAGACCGTGTCATCGCCAAAGCCAGACATAGCTTCGCTCTTGGCGGCATTATACATCTCCACCACATCCTCTTCCCTTTCAATCAGACGCATACCCTTGCCGCCACCTCCCATCGAGGCTTTCAGCATCACAGGGAAACCAATCTGCTTCGCCACCTTTACAGCTTCTTCTGCCGATTTCAAGGGCTCTTCCGTACCAGGCACCACAGGCACACCAGCCTCAATCATCTTGCGACGGGCACTGATCTTGTCGCCCATCTCCTCCATCGTCTCAGGTCGGGGACCGATGAAGATGAAACCCTCCTGTTCACAACGGCGGGCAAACTCCGAATTTTCCGAGAGAAAGCCATATCCAGGGTGAATGGCATCCACCTTGTGCTTACGGGCAGCCTCCAGGATGTGGTCAATGTTCAGGTAGCTGTCGCTGCTAGCAGCCCCACCAATGCACTCAGCCTCATTGGCAAAGAGCACATGGCGCGAGAGGCGGTCTGCAGAGCTATAGACAGCCACAGAACGAATGCCCATCTCATAGCAGCTGCGCATCACACGGATGGCAATCTCTCCACGATTCGCTACTAATATCTTTCTGATCATATATTATTGATTACATTAAACGCAGGGTGAAGTA
>JAGAAZ010000074.1 GCA_017614895.1 Bacteroidaceae bacterium
CGTGGTGAGCGATGAGCGCACCTGAGAAGGAATCTCGATATTGTTGTAGCCATAGATGCGCAGGATTTCCTCCACCACATCACAAGGCTTCTTCACATCCACACGGAAAGCAGGAGCCTTCACCTGCATCATCTGGGCATCGCTCTTCAGGATCTCAAAGCCAAGGTTCTTCAGAATGCTCTGCTGTGTCTCCACTGGCAATTCCTTACCGATGAGGTCAGCCACATACTGATATTCCACATCGATGATGGCATCTTGTGGCAGCGTGTCGTTCTTCACATCCACAATCTCCATGCTGATTTCGCCACCAGCCAATTCCTGTGCCAACATCGCAGCACGCTTGATGGCGTAGATCTGACCTGCTGGGTCGATGCCTCTCTCGAAACGGAAGCTGGCATCTGTCTGGAGTCCATGACGACGGGCACTCTTGCGAATCCAAGTGGGATGGAAGTATGCACTCTCGAAAAGCACGTTCTTCGTGGTTTCATACGTACCACTACCCTTTCCACCAAACACACCGGCGATACACATCGGCTCCTCCACATTGCAGATAGCCAAGTCACGGTCACTCAACTTGTGTTCCTCACCATCAAGGGTGACGAATGGTGTACCTTCAGGCATGGTCTTCACCACTACCTTATTGCCCTTCACCATATCGGCATCGAAGCAATGCAAAGGCTGACCGTATGCCATCATGATGTAGTTGGTGATATCGACGATGTTGTTGATTGGACGTTGGCCGATCGCCGTCAATCTGTCCTTCAACCACTTCGGACTCTCTTTCACTTCGCAGTTCTTTACCGACACAGCACAGTAACGAGGACAAGCCTCCTCAGCTTCCACCACCACGTCAAACTTCAAGTCATTGTTCTGAACCTTGAAGTCATCCACCGATGGACGATGCAATGCTGTCTCATAGCCGTTCTGCTTCAGATAAGCGTAGAAATCACGAGCCACGCCCCAGTGTGAACAAGCGTCAGAGTGGTTAGGCGTGATGTCCACCTCAATCACATAATCGCTTTCCAAACCGTAATACTCAGCAGCTGGCGTACCTACCACAGCATCCTCAGGCAACACGATAATACCGTCGTGACTGGTGCCCACACCAATCTCGTCCTCTGCACAAATCATGCCGTTCGACTCGATGCCACGTAGCTTGCTCTTCTTGATGACAAACTCCTGGTCACCGTCATACAGCTTGCAGCCCAACTGAGCCACAATCACCTTCTGACCAGCAGCCACGTTAGGTGCACCACAGACAATCTGCTCCACCACACCGTTGCCCTCATCCACTGTCGTCACGTGCATGTGGTCACTATTCGGATGAGGTTCGCAAGTCAGTACCTGTCCGACCACCAATCCTTGCAGTCCTCCCTTGATGCTCTGCACCTCTTCCACGGCCTCGACCTCCAAGCCCATGCTGGTGAGCGCCTTGCCCACCTCCTCAGCTGTCATGTCGAAGTCAACATATTCCTTCAACCATTTGTATGAAACATTCATATCGTAAATTTTTAGAAATTATCCTTTTACCTAATAGTCATTCACACGCACACGCGCGAAAAACGGTGCAAAGTTAGCAATAAAAATGGAAAGAGAAAAACGAAAAGTAAAAAATTACACCTTTCACTTCTCAAATCGCTCACCCCACAGCTGTTTCATACGTTCGTGGAGCTTGTTTTCCGATGCATTTTCCTGTGGATGCCAGAAACGGGCATCGGTCGCACCATCAGGCAGAAACTGCTGTTGAACGAAATTGCCCTCATAGGCATGAGCATACTTGTAGTCCTTGCCATAGCCGAGTTGCGACATGAGTTTGGTAGGTGCATTGCGCAAGTGGAGAGGGACAGGAAGGTTGCCTGTCTCACCTACATATTGCAGGGCATCATTGATGGCTTGATAGGCAGAATTGCTCTTGGGCGAAGTCGCTAAATAAACCGTCGCCTCTGCCAACGGAATACGTCCTTCAGGCATACCAATCTTCGACACAGTATCGAAAGCTGCATTTGCCAAAAGCAGCGCATTGGGGTTCGCCAACCCAATGTCCTCACTAGCAGAAATAACCAAACGACGGGCGATGGAAATGGGGTCTTCACCACCTTCAATCATACGAGCCAGATAGTAAATGGCAGCGTCAGGATCACTGCCTCTGATGCTCTTAATGAAGGCAGAAATGATGTCATAGTGCATCTCTCCGTCCTTGTCATACGCCAAAGGATTCTGCTGAAGCGTCTCTGTAACTATTTTATCGTTAATCACTGAAGATGATTCAGTTACCAATTCAAGTATATTCAGGAACTTTCGAGCGTCCCCACCACTGTAGCGCATCATGGCAGTCGTTTCCTGCACATCGATTTCTCGCTCCTTCAGGAACACATCCGTCTTCAATGCATGGTCAAGCAAACTGAGCAGATCTTCCTTCTCAAGACTCTTCAGCACATACACCTGACAACGACTCAAGAGTGGACGGATAACCTCAAACGAAGGGTTCTCTGTCGTAGCACCAATCAACGTAACGATTCCCTGTTCCACAGCTCCAAGGAGACTGTCCTGCTGCGACTTCGAGAAACGGTGTATTTCATCGATGAAAAGGATGGGCGACACTCCACCCCTCACATTGCCGAAGAACGACGAAGCTTTTGCTTTCTCAATCACCTCACGCACATCCTTCACACCCGACGTGACAGCACTCAATGTAAAGAATGGCACTTCCAACGTCTTGGCAATGATGCCTGCCAGCGTTGTCTTCCCCACTCCTGGAGGTCCCCACAGAATGAACGAGGCGATTCGCTTCTGCTCAATCATACGGCGAATCACAGCACCCTCTCCCACCAAGTGCTTCTGTCCTATGTACTCGTCCAACGTCTGCGGACGCAATCTCTCAGCTAACGGTTGCATATCGAATCATCTTTCTTTTTGCAAAGGTACACATTATTTTGATGCCCACAAATAAATTTTACTTTTATTTCTCCATTTGATAATGCAGGTAATCCACATCCACCCATCCGCTTTCAGTGAGGTCGTTGAAACAGAACACGCCAATGCGGTCACCTCGATAGAAGCCCCACGACAACTGATAGGTTCCCATCGGCAAATAGTGATCACCATCGATACTATAGGAAAACTGCGACTTTCCGTCCAACCCCCATGTTGATTTCAGCCACACATACTGTCCAGTCACTTCTGCCCCTCTCTCTGCATGGTCGTTCTTCCGATATTCCACATAACATTTGCCTTCCTCACACATAATGCCCAGCGAGGCACTCTGTTCTGCAAAGTGGCACAGTCCTGCCCTCATACCCTCTGTGGCTTGACTGATGTCCATTTTCACCGCCACCTCATTCCAACGGGTTCTGAACGAGCGTTGGGTCAACGTATTGCAAGCCTTCAACAACCGTCCCTTTTCCAATGGCACAGATGCTTTCAGTCGCAACCATCCCTTCCTTTCCGTCAAAGAGAACATCTCTTTTCGAGGTTGGTAGTTCCATTGCCATTGGGCACTCAACCGCTCGCTGTCGAAGTCATCACTACGCTGGAGAGAGATAAGAGGTGGAAAGTTTGAGGTAAGAGGTGTGAGGTGAGAGGTGAGAGGCGTGAGGTTTCCACCCCACACCATTTTCCCCAGTTCGCTGTTACTCCTGTCGCCCATCATTGGCCATCCGTCCACCCATTCTACAGGAAGCAGGCTCACGATACGTCCATTCCAGTCACCCGAACCATGATGGGTGAGGAAATACCAACGTCCATCCTTTCCCTCCACAATGCCCCCTTGATTGGGTTCATGTTCCTTCACGCAGGGCAGGAGCAACTGCTTTTCCTCCAAGAACTTGCCATCGATGCGTCGGTCTCTTTTCGCCATCACATAACGTCCGACACCGTTCTTATGTTCACTGAAAATCAGGTAATAATAGCCATCATGCCAGAGCAGCTTATTGGCTTCCCTGCCGTTGCCTTCGTTGATCAGCGTCGCACGCTCACGGTCGATGCTCTTCCCGTCCTCTGCCATCGGAAAACGGTAGGTCTTGTAACCCTCACGGAAGCTGGTACCTACAAACCAGCCCTTCCCCTTCTCATCCCACAATGCCGTGCAATCATCCCATCCAGGCTCAGCCAACAGCACCGTCAACGGTTCCCAGGGTCCTTCCACCGTCTCTGCAGAGGTCATGAAGTAGCCCTCGTCTGGAGTGCCGAAGAACACATAAAAACGTCCCTGATGGTAGCGTATGGTGCCAGCCCACACGCCCCTTCCATATCTGTCCATCTCCTTCCAAGTCATCCCCTTGCTGATTTGCGATACATCCTCCACTGCATGTCCTGCAATCTCCCAGTTCACCAAATCCTTTGAGTGCAGCACCGTCATCCCTGGCGCAAACTGCATCGTCGAGGAAATGGCATAATAGTCATCCCCCACACGGATGCAATCCAAGTCGCTGTAGTCGGCTGGTATCACAGGGTTCCAGTAGATTCCATCTTCCTGCGCTCCCCACGACTGCCAATCACCCCATGTCGGTTCACTCCTTTGGGGCAATTCAGGCACATTCACACTCACTTGTGCACCTGCCGTCAGACAGCACAGGCAAACCCACATAAACAGCAACATGGTCTTATTCATTTTCATGTCCCTTGACGCAACAGGCATCCTCACCCATAACCATCTGGGAATGAGTCGCCAAATGAATACAAGAAGGCGATAAAGCCAGTCAATCGTGATGACCGAGCGATTGTTTCGGATACCCTTTTCGATGGAGAGAGCGACCTTGTGGGGGTCGAGCTGACATGGATAATGGTGTCCATCCGCCAAGAGAGGAGTACGGACAAAACCAGGACGAATGTCGTGCAAGTGAATGTGTTGAATGCCTTTGATGTGGCAGAGTTGGGTGAGACACTCCATGTAGTGGTTGATGTAGCGTTTCGTGGATGAATAAGAAGGAGCGGCACCCAGCCCCTTTGTACCTGCGATACTGCTGATAACGGCAAGATGTCCAGGGCGGTCAGGATGCGCTTCAAAGTAGTGAAAAGCAGTGTCCACCATCTGTGTGAAGCCCACCACATTGGTGGCAACGGTGGCCATCTCCTTGTCAATGTCCAGCGTTGGATTCTGATAGCCAATGCCTGCACTGTGGAAGTACAAATCCATCCCACCCATCTTGCCGATGAGCGTAAGCAGGCGTCGGGGCGCATCCTCCTTCGTGATGTCGATGCACTCAGTGGCAACCACATCGAGGTTCTGGCTCTGAATCTGCTGCAACCTCTCTTGCCGACGTCCAGCAATGCCCACCTGCCAACCTTTAGCCGTGAGCACCTTCACCAGTTCCAGTCCAATGCCCGATGTGGCACCAACAATCACCGCTTTCTTCTGTCCATCACCCATGTTCTTCCTTTCTTTTGCAATTTCACCAGTTAGCGTTTTGATGTTACAAAGTTACGATTTTTTTTCGACCCTACAAAATAAAATAGCCTTTTACACTCAAATAAATTTGGTTATTCGCTCGCTTAATCGTACCTTTGCATAACCATTAAGAACTTTCATAAAATGAAAAGATTAACTCTGTTTACTTTCCTGGTGGGGATCGTGTGTATGAATATACACGCACAAGACACCCATGTGGTGAATGTGAATGATGCGCTGAATGCCGCTGTCGGTTTTCTGCCGTTGCGTCGTGATGGCGAGAACAAGCAGCCGGAACTGGCACATGTGGAAAAGGATGGGACGAATGACCATCCGTATTACTACATCTTCAACAGAGGGGATGAGCAGGGATTCATCATCGTGAGTGCTGACAGCCGCACCAAGAAGATACTTGCTTATTCGAACGAGGGTCACTTCGACGTGGATGCCCTCGCCCCTGAGATGAAGGCGTGGTTGGGCGGTTATACGGAGGCGCTGAGCGACTTGGCGATGACTCCTGACTCGCTGCTGGCACAGTTGCAGACAGGACCGTTGATGAAGGCCGTACACGATGATGCCAATCTGGCTCCTGAGGTGAAGCCGCTGCTGGGCGACATCCGCTATGCACAGACGTTCCCCTACAATGCACTGTGTCCTCGCAAGAGCCCTACGGGATGTGTCGCCACAGGAACGGCACAAATCATGCGTTTCTACGAATATCCCAAGAAGCCTTCGGGCAAGACACATAGCTATGACAACGAGGGAGAGACCGTGAGCGGTTCGTTCACCACCACTTACGACTGGGCGAATATGCTGCCCACCTACAACAAGACGGGAGGTAGCGAGACGGGAAACAGCGCCATCAGCCAACTGATGTTTGATGTGGGTGTTGCCTGCAATATGGAGTATTCGCAAACAGGTTCGAGTGCAAGCCGCATTGATATGGCGCAGGCGCTGGTGGAGTATTTCGGCTATGGCAACAACATGGTGAATTTCCGTCGTGATGCCTTCACGCCTGCCGATTTCGTTTATTATCTGAAGAAAGAACTGAACGAGGGAAGACCTGTGCTGATGGGTGGTACGGACGAGGAGGACTTCGGTCACTGCTTCGTGTGCGACGGATATGACACCAACGGCTTGTTCCACTTCAACTGGGGATGGAACGGACAGAGCAACGGCTATTTCGAAATCACGAACCTTTCGCCCATGCGTCCAGGCAGTCGCTCGGGCAAGGCTGAAAACTACAATGAGAACGTCACCTTCATTGGTGGCATACAACCTCCTTCAGCCACCACAGGAAGCAAGTTGAACGTGCTGAGCATGAAAGGATTGGAAGCCGCACAGAGTGGCACGAAAGGTGGCAGAGTGACCGTGAAGGTGGAGCGTGTGAGCAACTGCACCATCGGTCCATTCAACGGAAAATTCGGTGTGGCACTCTACAAGAATGGCGAGATGGTGAAGACGCTGGAATTGACGGACGCATCGCTCACCCCCACCCGTTCCTATCGAGACCTTCAGTTCACCCCTGTCCTACCCACCAACCTGTCGGGCGACGACTATCAGCTGGTGATGGTAAGCAAGGCGAACAGCGACAGCAAGTGGCGTCCCATCCTCACAGCAGGCGTGGGTTGCATCAATCTGGAGGTGAAGGGCGACAAGGTGACTTTGAAACCGAACACGTTCGACCGATATATCGACCTCGATGACCTCACAGCCTCATCCAACAATGCTCCTGCCAAGAAGAACAAGAAGGACAAGAAAGGTGATGACAAGAGCGTGACCAGTGGAATTGGAGATATGGACGCCAACGACTTTTACGGAAATTAGTAACAATGAAGAAAACGGCATTGACCCTCATCCTGCTGTTGGCTGCTATCGCCACACAGGCACAGACTTTCTATGAGTTGCAATACACCCATCCCATTGATGGAAGGAAATACATCGGCTTGATGACCTACTTCAGCGACGAGCGTTGCAAGATGCGCATTGTCAGGGCTGATGAGGGTGTCAAGGGCAAAGTATGGGAATCGGACTATGTGAAAGATTCAGACCCTGTGACGACGGATAACAAACTGGGTGTCATGTACTACAGGCCATTAGATGCCCGTTCCATGCCTACGGTATTTTGGGTATGGCGTGACTTCCGTGCTGAAGACATGAAGCCAGAACCTCAAATTTTCTACGACCTCACCAATGTGGGGGACTACTTCAATGCCACCAGCTTCAAGGAGAAGCAACTCTCAGAACTGACAGCTGCGTATCTGGAGAAGTTCTACCAGCCTAACGATGCCGAATACAAGAATCTGCTCGCTGCTGCCCAAAAGGCTGGAGCACAAAACAAGACCGATGTGGTGGGCAAAGGGGCTGACACCCCCACCCTGCGCCTGCTGATGGTGGCCAATACGGAGGTGAGCGACATCGGCATCGCCTGTCAGCAAGATGTCAAGAACGTGACCAACGAGTTCCGCAATATCGCCCGAGTGCTGGAGATGCCTTATGAGCAGACCATCATCAGCGAAGAGGAATTTGGCAAGGCGAATGTGGCAAAAGCCATTGAGAACTTCAAGCCTGGCAAACAGGACATTGCTGTGTTTGTCTATTCAGGACACGGTTTCCGTTTCCAAGATCAGAAGGATTACTTCCCCTGCATCGACCTCTCTCCTACGGCATACGACAAAGCTGTGGAGAACTACAGCACGATGACGGACATCTACAAGGCCATCATTGACAAAGGCGCAAGACTGAACATCATTCTGAGCGACTGCTGCAACACTAAGGTGGGTCAGGATACACCTACCGCTGTCAGCATCAGCACCCTCTTCTCACGTGCTTCACACAGCCTCGATACAGACAAACTGCGCAACCTCTTCCTTGGACAAGGTGGCAACGTGTGGGCAACAGCTGCCAGTCCTGGTGAAGCTTCATGGTGCAGTGTAAAGGGTGGCTTCTTCCTGCTCAGTTTCATTGAGAGTCTCCGTTACCAAATCAGTACACTCACCCAAGAGAAACCCTCATGGGAAGCACTCATCAATCTCGCCATTGACGAGGCAAGAAAGAAGACCAACGGAAATGGAGTTCCACAAGAACAGAATGGTGTTAAACAAGTGAAGACCAAAAGCATACAATAATCGAATATACAATGAGAAATTTACGTTATATCTTCCTGTCGCTCATGACTTGCACCCTTCTTTTCGTGCAGGCACAGAACAAGATTCCTCCCACTTCTGAGCGCTATATTCCCAAGGCGATTGACCTCGGATTGCCTAGTGGCACTATATGGGCAGACCGCAATATGTCCGTCAATGATCAGCCAACAAACTTCGGCGAATATTACAGTTGGGGTAATGTCCTTTCAGATGCAGAAATGACCACCTACGATGAATTCAACCAACGCATGATGACTTCATGGAAGGGCTATAAATATGGAACAGGACCTAAGTCTCTGACGAAATATTGCACCAACAGCAGTTTTGGTACCAAAGACAACAAAACCCGCCTCGACCCTGACGATGATGCCGCCACAGCCTATACAAAAAATCACAAGGCGCCTATTTGGGATGCGCAATGGCACATACCCACAGACAAGGAATTTGCCGAACTCATAGAGAAATGCAAATGGGAATGGAAGAAGAACGGCTATCAAGTGACTGGTCCTAACGGCAAGTCCATCTTCCTTCCTGCTGCTGGGTTTGCAGGAGAGAAATCTCCAAGCAGTGGATATTATTGGACGTCCAGTCTCTGTCCCGATTTCCCCTGCTATGCTTACGCCGTCATGTTTGGCGACACTTTCATCGGATGGAACAACGCCAGCCGTTATCAGGGCTATTCTATACGACCTGTGAAAAGTAAAAAGTAAAAGGAAACGAACCCACAATATAGAAAAAAGGAAAGAAAAGCGAACCGAATACACGAAGTTCGCTTTTTTTTTCGTACCTTTGCATGGTTTTTAGAAGGGATTTGTGACTTTTGTGACAGAACAACAAATATAAACACTATAAATAAACAAAATGGAAAGAGACAACGTCATCTTCTCATTGATCGAGAAGGAACATCAGCGTCAGCTGAAAGGCATCGAATTGATTGCATCAGAGAACTTTGTGAGCGACCAAGTGATGGAAGCAATGGGCAGCTACTGCACAAACAAGTATGCAGAGGGTTATCCTGGTCATCGCTACTATGGCGGTTGCCAGGTGGTGGACGAAATTGAGCAGTTGGCCATTGACCGTGCCTGCCAGCTCTTTGGTGCTGAATATGCCAATGTGCAGCCTCACTCTGGTGCACAGGCTAACGCTGCCGTGCTGTTGGCTGTGCTGAAGCCAGGCGATGTGTTCATGGGTCTGAACCTTGATCATGGTGGTCACCTTTCTCACGGTTCATTGGTGAACACTTCTGGTATCCTCTACAAGCCTGTAGGTTACAACCTCAACAAGGAGACTGGTCGTGTGGATTACGACGAGATGGAGGCTTTGGCTAAGGAACACAAGCCCAAGCTCATCATCGGTGGTGGTTCTGCTTACAGCCGCGAATGGGATTATGCCCGTATGCGCAAGATTGCTGACGAGGTGGGTGCCCTCCTGATGATTGATATGGCTCACCCTGCAGGCCTCATCGCTGCTGGCTTGCTGGAGAACCCTGTGAAGTATGCACACATCGTGACGACCACAACGCACAAGACCCTTCGTGGTCCTCGTGGCGGTTTGATCCTGTTGGGCAAGGACTTCGACAATCCTTGGGGTTACAAGACTCCAAAGGGCGTGGTGAAGAAGATGTCTCAGCTCCTCAACTCTGCCGTATTCCCAGGTCAGCAGGGTGGTCCTCTGGAACACGTGATTGCTGCCAAGGCTGTGGCATTTGGTGAGGCACTGAAGCCTGAGTTCAAGGAGTATGCATTGCAGGTGAAGAAGAACGCTGCTGTGCTGGCTGACGAGCTGGTGAAGCGTGGTTTCGCTATCGTGAGCGGTGGTACTGACAACCACTCTATGTTGGTTGACCTCCGTACGAAATATCCTGATTTGACGGGTAAGGTGGCTGAGAACGCTCTCGTGGCTGCTGACATCACCATCAACAAGAACATGGTGCCATTCGACACTCGTTCTGCCTTCCAGACTTCTGGTTTCCGTCTGGGTACACCAGCCATCACCACTCGTGGTGCGAAGGAAGACCTCATGGTGCAGATTGCTGCATGGATTGAGGAAGTGCTCAACGACCCAGAAAACGAGGCTGTCATCGCAAAGGTACGTGGTGAGGTGAACGAGACCATGAAGAACTACCCACTCTTTGCATGGTAGAATTGACCCCACTATTAGGTATGACATTGGAAGAGTTGCAGGACGTGTGCCTGCAACTCTCTATGCCTAAATTCACTGCTAAGCAAATAGCGCAATGGATTTATGGCAAGCATGTGCATACCATCGACGAAATGACCAACCTCTCAAAGGCAAACCGCGAGAAGTTGGATTCGTTGTATTGTGTGGGGTGTGCTGCTCCGACAGAAATCCAAAGGAGCAAGGATGGAACCATCAAGTATCTTTTCCCCACTGAGAACAGGAAGTTCGTGGAAACGGTCTATATCCCAGAGGGTGATCGAGCCACATTGTGTGTGAGTTGCCAAGTGGGATGTAAGATGAACTGCCTCTTCTGCCAGACAGGAAAGCAAGGTTGGCAAGGCAATTTGACCGTGAGGGACATCCTTAACCAAATCTACGCTGTGGATCAACTCATTGCCGAGGAAGGTCTGACTCCCCTCAGCAACATCGTCTATATGGGACAAGGAGAACCCTTGGACAATCTCGACAATGTGCTGAAATCAACAGAAATACTGACGGCTGATGATGGTTGGGCTTGGAGTCCAAGACGCATCACCATCTCGACGGTGGGATTGAAAAGCACCATGCGCCGACTGTTGGATGAGAGTGAGTGCCATGTGGCTGTGTCGCTCCACTCACCCATTCATGAGCAACGCCTGCAACTGATGCCTGCCGAGAAGCAATTCCCCATTGCAGACATCGTGGCATTGCTGAAGGAGTATGACTGGAGTCATCAACGACGCATCACGTTCGAATATACGATGTTTGGTGGCACCAACGACTCTCCCCTTCATGCCAAGGAACTGACCAAACTGCTACGCAATCTCTTCTGTCGCGTCAACCTCATCCGTTGGCATCGTGTACCCGATGTGCCGTTGAAAGAGGTGGAGATGGAGACGATGGAGCATTTCCGTGACTATCTGAACAATCATGGCATCACAGCCACCATCCGAGCATCAAGAGGTCAAGACATCTGGGCAGCATGTGGTTTATTATCCACCAAATCACTCGCAGGAAATTCGTCATTACCAGAACAATAACAACCTGAAAACCAAACGATATGAAATTTAGACTGATCGCAATCCTATTACTCATAGCCTGTGCTTTTGCCGCTTGTGACAACCCCACCAAAAATGGGCGTCGTCGCAGAAGTGCCAGCTTGCTCACCCCTGTTTCGTCAGGCAATCCATACGAAGTGATGGTGGTGGCTGACGACAGTGTGTGGAATGGTTATTCAGGCGCAGCACTGCAACGTATCCTCGATAAGCCCCTGCTGGGTCTTCCCCAACAAGAACCCCAGTTTCACAAGAGTCACATCACTGAGGCACACTACGACAACATCACGAACTTGTTCCGCAATATCTTCCGCATTCAGATTGGTAAGGAATATACGAAGGCAAAGTTGACGGTGGAGAAGGACGTGCATTCCACCCCTCAGATGATACTCACTCTCCATGCACCCAATCAGGTGGAGGCATCCGTCTATATCACGGAACACGCCAAGGGCATCGAGGGACTGATCACCAGCGAGGAAATCAATCGCACAGCCAACGACCTATACTTCCAGCATAACGTGAAGTTTGCCCAAAAAGTGAAGGAGATGTTTGACTGTGAATTCTACATCCCTGTCGATATCAAGAAGATGAAGGTGGGAGAAGATTTCATCTGGGCAAGTGACGATGGCTTGTCTTCCATCCAGAACATCTGCATCTACTCCCTACCCTACGTGAGTGAGAAGATGTTCACGAAGAATCCCTACATCGCCCTGCGAGACACCATCATGAAACGTAACATCCCTGGCGAGAAGCCCACTCAGTGGATGCAGACCAACGCAGAGTTCGTATGGACGAAGAACATCACTGTGAACGGGGAATTTGCGATGGAGGCACGTGGACTCTGGGAGATGCGCAACGATGCGATGGGTGGTCCTTTCATCAGTCATACCAGATTGGACGAGAAGAACAATCGTGTCATCGTGGTGGAGGGCTTTGTCTATGCACCTGACAAGATGAAGCGCACCATGCTCCGCAGGCTCGAAGCAGCCTTATACACTTTAGAAACTCCAAGTGAAGAAGATCATACAAAAGAAGAAAATGGAAAGAATTAAAATCGGCATCACACAAGGTGATATCAATGGAATCGGCTATGAGCTGATACTGAATACATTTGAGACAGAAGAAATGGCGTCTATCTGTACGCCTGTCATTTATGGTTCTCCCAAAGTGGCGACCTATCATAGGAAGACCCTCGGCTGCAACACCAGTTTCCAAGTGGTTGACTCAGCAGATTCAGCCAAGGACGGACTCGTTAATATGGTCAACTGCTTTGGCGAAGAGGAACAGAAGATTGAAATTGGTCAAGCCACAGAAGAGGCAGGAAAGGCTGCCCTCATTGCATTGGACAAGGCACTGATTGACTTGAGAGACGGAAAGATTGACGCATTGGTGACTTCACCCATCAACAACGCCACCATCAAACGTGTTGACGGCATTCCGTTCAAGAGCCAGACAGCTTATATCGAGGAGACCGTTGGAGAAGGTCGCAAGGCACTCAAGATTTTCATTGCAGACCATCTGCGCATCGCTTTGGCTACGGACAAAATTCCTGTGTCAGAAATCCCTGCCCACATCAACAAGGAGGCGTTGGCAGAGCGTCTGGTCATCCTCCACAACACACTGAAGCGTGACTTCTACATCGACAACCCACGCATCGCTGTATTGGCGCTCAATCCACTCGCTGACGGCAAGGAGGAACAAGAGGTGATCATTCCTGTCATCGACGAACTCTTCAAACGAGGTGTTCGTTGCGTAGGTCCCTACCCTGCTGACGAGTTCTTCGGAGCAGGCAATCACAACCACTTCGACGCCGTTCTCGCCATGTACTACGACCAGGGAGTGTCAGCCTTCAAGTCAATTGCCCTCAACGAAGGCATCAACTTCACGGCAGGTCTTCCTGTGCTCCGTACAGCACCAGCCATCGGTGTATGCTACGATCTTGCAGGTAAGAACATGATTGAAGACGAACAGTCCTTCCGTCAGGCCATCTACACAGCTGTCGATGTGGCTCGCAACCGTGCCCGTTTCGACAAGGAGCGCGTCAATCCCCTTCAGAAACAGTATGTTGCCAAGCGCGATGACTCCGACAAATTGAAGCTCGATCAAGTGACAGATGAGGATGAATAATTGAAAAACAAGACCAGAAACATCTTTTTCACCTTCGGACTCATCGCTGTCATCGTGATGCTGTTCACGTTCAAGGTGTCGTTTACCCAGCTTTGGGCAGACATCTGTCATGCAGGCTACTGGCTCATCGCCATTCTCGTCTTGTGGATCTTTCTCTACATCATGAACGCCTGGACTTGGAGAATCATTATCCGAGGTTCAGGCGATTGTCCCATCCCATTCTGGAAGATACTCAAACTCACCATCACGGGCTTTGCCCTTAACTACGCCACACCAGCAGGACTAATGGGAGGTGAGCCCTACAAGATTATGGAGTTGAAGCCCTACATCGGCACTCAGCGAGCCACCTCCAGTGTGCTCCTCTTCGCCATGATGCATATCTTTGCCCATTTCTGGTTTTGGACAAGCAGCATCGTGGTCTATCTCGTATTAGCTGCGATGGGCATCCTCCCCATCAACGTAGGCATGGGCATTGTGTTCCTCTTCATGATTTGTTTCTGCGGAGGAGGCATTTACCTTTTCATCAGAGGCTACAAGAACGGGATGGTGGTCAAACTCATCCGTTTCATCAGCCACATTCCTGGACTCAAGAATTGGGGACGGCAATTTGCAGAGAGCCATCAGGAGGACCTTCTGAAAATTGACCGTCAGATATCCGAACTGCAAGGGCAAAATCAACGAAGCTTCTATGGCAGTTTTGCCCTTGAATTCATCGGACGTGTTCTCCAAAGCCTCGAGATTTACTTCATGCTCTTGCTTTTCGATGCTGGCACAGGAGGTGGACTCACCTTTGTGTATGCCTTCCTGATTCTTTCCTTCACAAGCCTCTTCGCCAATCTCCTTTTCTTCCTACCCCTTCAGTTGGGTGGTCGCGAAGGAGGTTTTGCGATGTCTGTCGCCCAGATGGGCATGACTGCCGACATTGGAATGTTCGTCAGCATCATTTGCAGAGTGCGTGAACTCTTCTTCACTGCCATAGGACTTCTGCTCATGAAGGTCGGCAACAAACTTCCCGTTCATCATCCAACAGAAAAAACAACGGCATCATGAGCATCTTAGGTATCAGCAGAGGAATAGCGTATTCGCCCAATATGGAAGGGAATGATGCTGCCATTTTCACGACAGTGTTGGATGAGCTGAAGGCAATGGGGCATGAGGTGGAAAGCATCAATGAAAGTGAGATGGTAGGTTTTGACTATGCCCCTTATGAACGTGTGTTCACAATGGCAAGAAACACCTATTCACTCGTTATGCTGGAAAAAGAAACAGACATGACGACCCAGCAGAAGTTCATCAACAGCATCAACGGCATCCTTACCTGTACGAATAAGGCATCAGTGGCGACACAGATGCTGGAAACGGGTATTCCACAACCAGAGTTTCTGATTGGGAAGCAGCGTGACCTGCTGTTTTGTTCCACGGAGCACAAAAACGATATCGTCACACCGATATGGTTGAAGAACTGTGATGGCAGTGCCACTGTGGCTGAAGACACCATGTATTGTCTCACGAAAGAGGCATTCAATGCCGCCTTCAAGCAAATGGAAGAGCGAGGTGTGAACCTCTGGATGGTGCAGGAACATAAACAAGGTGACCTCATCAAGTTCTATGGTGTAGAAGGTACAGACTTCTTCCACTGGAGCTATGCCAGTCAAGGGCATTCGAAGTTCGGATTGGAGGCAGTGAACGGCAAGGAGAAAGGATATTCCTTCCATGCAGAGAGACTCAAACTGTATGCAGACATGACGGCGAAGCACCTGAACGTACCCATCTATGGAGGCGATGCCATTATCGACGAGGAAGGTAAATTTTGGTTCATTGATTTCAACGATTTTCCAAGTTTCTCCTCCTGCCGAGTCGAAGCAGCAAAAGCAATTGCAGAAAGAATTGTACAATGAAAGTGAATATACAACAAACATACAAGTCGAACGACACAGAAGAATGGCTCGACGTGGTGTGGACACGTCCCATCGGCTATCAGTGGGCACGTTTTTTCGACGCCTTGAACGTACATCCCAACACTGTCACCATCTTCTCGATGGTGATTGGTGTTGCCGCTGCTTACTTCTTTGCCTCTGGCAGTTATCGCACAGAGGGTATGGAGGGACTCATATATAACATCATCGGCGTCCTTCTTCTGGCTTGGGCAAACTTCTACGACAGTGCTGATGGTCAGTTAGCACGTATGACCGGTAAGAAGACGCAACTTGGTCGCATCCTCGATGGAGCAGCTGGCGACGTGTGGTTCTTCGCCATCTATCACGCGCTGACACTACGGTTCTATTTTCATCATGATCTCGAATTTCAGTGGTTGGGCATTGAGAACACGGAGCGTAACAGCATCATCGCCACCCTCGTGTTCTATGCTTTCGCATGGTTCTCTGGCATCTTACTCCATGCTCGTCAATGCGGACTCTCTGATTACTACCGTCAGATTCATCTCTTTTTCCTGAAGGGCAAGGCTGGCAGTGAACTCGACAACTCTATCCAGCAGCAGCAAATCTATCGGGAAACACCTTGGAAGGGAAATATCATTTACAAGCTTTTCCTGCTCACCTACATCAACTACACACGCAGTCAGGAGAAGCAAACACCTCAGTTCCAACGACTCAAACAGACGCTCAAGGAACAATATGGCGACACGGAAAACATACCACAGGAGTTTCGCGACAAGTTCCGCCAACTCAGCCTTCCTCTGATGAAGTGGGCTAATATCCTCACGTTCAACACTCGCGCCATCACGCTCTACATCTCCTGTCTCATCGACTTTCCCTGGCTCTATCTTGTCATGGAGATGACGGTGTTTACAGCACTCTATTTCTATATGCGATACACGCACGAATCCTTCTGCAAAATACTCAATGCCCATGATTAAAGCCATCATTTTCGACTACGGAGGCACCATCGACACCAATTCCCTGCATTGGAGCGAAGTGCTTTGGGAGGGCTACGAGCACGTGGGCATCCCTGTGAGCAAGGAGGAATTTCGCCAAAGTTATGTGGTAGCAGAACGGGCTTTAGCGAAGCATACATACATCCTGCCCGAACATAACTTCCTGGATCTGCTGACCATTAAATGCGGTATTGAGACGAAAGACCTTGTGGAGAGAGGCATCTGGCAGGTGTCAGACACAGAACGGAAGGAGAAGAGTGATGCTGTGGCAAACTATTGCTATCAGTATGTCTTGAAGGTGCTTGAAGTGAGCCGTCCTGTCATCGCCACATTAGCCAAGAAATATCCCCTGGTACTGGTCAGCAATTTCTATGGCAACATTGAAACCATCCTGAAAGACTTCCAGTTGGAATACTTCCAGCGAGTGATTGAAAGTGCCGTCGTAGGAGTGAGAAAACCCAACCCACAAATTTTCCAGTTGGGCGTCGATGCCCTCAGGGAAGTGACAGGCAAGAACGCAGAAGAACTGCCTGCCAGCGACATTCTTGTCGTGGGTGACAGCTATTCGAAGGACATCGTACCCGCCTCACAAATTGGATGCCAAACCGTGTGGGTCAAAGGCATCGGTTGGGGAGAAGAAGAAGTGGACGAATCAGTTCCCACACACATTATATATAATATAAAGGAGTTGCTCGAAGTGCTCCATCAGGAATGAAGAAAGCACTGATTGGCATATTACTGATGATGCTGTGCGTGTCGATACAGGCACAGGTGACTGGACGTGTCATCGACAGCAAGACCCGAGAGGCACTTGACTTCGTGAATGTCTATTACGAGGGCAAGAATGTGGGGGAGCAGACTGATGAGGACGGACGCTTTGTCATCAAGGAGGACAGCGCGTGGAAGGAACTGAGCATCTCCTCGTTAGGCTATCAGACGCAAACGATCAAGCTAAAGGACTTTGGCAAGAACAAAGACATCACTGTGAAGTTGGTGCCCGATGCCAAAACGCTGTCAGGTGTGACTGTCACCACAAAACGGGAACGATACAGTCGCAAGAACAACCCTGCAGTGGAGCTGATGAAAAAGGTGATTGCCAACAAGAAACAAAGCGATCTCCACAGCAAGGACTTTTTCACTTACACCAAATACGAGAAGATGACCTTCTCCCTCAATGAGGTCAGCGACAAGGTGTTTGACGAGGGAGAATACAAACGGTTCGCCTTCCTGAAAGACCATGTGGAACGCTCCCCACAGACAGGCAAACTCATTCTGCCACTGACGGTCGATGAGACCCTCTCTGAGGTGTTCTACCGTAAAGAACCCAAGTCCGAGAAGCAGGTCATCAAGGGCGAGAGCAACAAGGGCGTGACAGAGTTGGTGAACACAGGCGAAATCTTCACCACCACGCTGAAAGATGTCTTCACCGATGTGAACATCTACGACAACGAATGCCGGTTATTGCAATTCATGTTCCGTTCGCCCATTGCCGACAATGCCATCTCCTTCTATCGCTATTACCTGCAAGACACCCTCCTTATTGACCAAGACAAGGTGGTCGATGTAGGTTTCCTTCCCAACAACCAGCAGGACTTCGGCTTCTCAGGGCATCTCTATATCTTGCTCACGCCCGACTCCACCTATCAGGTTCGGCGTGTGGAACTCACCATTCCCCGTCGTAGTGATGTCAACTTCGTGGAGAACATGCTCATTGCCCAAGACTTCACAGAATTGGAGACAGGCGACCGCATCGCTTCCACGAATGATATGTTGGTAGAGCTACAACTCACCAAATGGTTGGGGAAATTTCAGGTGCAGCGAGTCACCCGAATGAGCGATGTAAGCTTTGAGGACATTCCACGTTCCCTTTTCAAGCACATCAAAGGAAACACCCTGCGTGAGCCTGATGCCTCTATGCAGGACGAAGACTTCTGGAACCAGTACCGACAAGTGAAACTCTCCACCTCTGAAGACAAGATGGACAGTTTCCTCGACCGTCTCACCCACATCAAGGGCTTCTCCATCTTCCTCTTTGGCTTTAAGGCGCTCGTGGAGAATTTTGTCGAGACAGGCGACTCCCTTCATCCCAACTACGTAGATATCGGTCCTGTCAACACCATCATCTCTGCCAACCACTACGACGGGCTCCGTTTCCGTGCATCGGCACTCACCACCGCAAACCTCTCCCCTCACCTCTTTGCCAATGGCTATGTTGCCTACGGAACCAAGACCCGCAACGTTTATTGGAAGGGGCAACTCACTTACGCTTTCAACAAGAAGGCCTATCTGCCGCGCGAGTTTCCACAGCATAACCTGTCCATCTATTGGTGGGATGACATTATCTCTCCCTTCGACAAATATGTGCCCACCGACAAGGATAATATGTTCACCGCCTTTCATGCGTCGAAAGTGGACCAATACCATCATGCCCGTGAACTGCACATTGACTACACGCGTGAGTTTGAGGAAGGCATCAAGCTCTATGCCCAATTCACACGTACCCGTAACCATCCTGTCGATGCCCTCTTCTACCAACGTTTGGATGGTGCCAATACCCCCATCAACGACCCGACCCGCTGGCTTTCAGGCATCACCACCGCCCAGTTCAAAGTCGGTGCCACCTACGAGCCCAACGTCACTTATGTCAACACCAAACAGCGACGCATCAAGGTCAATCACGACGCCCCCATCCTCTCCCTCAGCTACACGCGAGGCATCAACGGATTTCTGGGTGGACAGTATAACTACAACCTCACGGAACTGGGACTTTACAAACGCTTCTACCTGCGGCAGTTCGGCAAATGCGACATAGATGTCAAGGCTGGTGCACAATGGAACAAAGTGCCCTTTCCTCTCCTCATCCACCCTGCTGCCAACGCCTCCTACATCATCGAGGACAACACCTTCTACCTCATCTCCAACCTTGAGTTCCTCAACGACCGCTATGCGTCCATGTTCGCTGAATGGGACCTCAACGGATGGCTTCTCAACCGCATTCCACTCCTCCACAAACTCAAGTGGCGCGAGTGTGTGGGTGTCAATGTGCTTTGGGGACAGCTCACTGACAAAAACAACCCTGCCACACTCAACTACTCCGATCCCGACTTGTTCTATTTCCCTGGACATTTCCAGACCGACGGATCCTACGAGCAGAACACCGTCCGTATGGACAAGAACACCCCCTATGTCGAGTGGCGCATCGGTATTCACAACATCTTCAAACTCATTGAAATAGATTACGTACGTCGTGTCACTTACCTCCACAATCCCAACACCAACCGTTGGGGCATCCGCTTCAAAGTCCGCATGACTTTCTAACAATGATCTGTTAACAGATTGTGAAAAAATTAAGAAAATATCTTAATCGGTGTTAACACTTTCAGATGATTTGTTAAACTAATTCAACGAAAGAATAAAATCGTGGAAAAATGTTTTGCCGTAACGGAAAAATGTCGTTATTTTGTGCTCGAAATTAAACTTGAATAAGAATACAGATTAAAATAAACAAACTATGAAACAAACAACTAAAAGATTCTATGGCGCACTGATTGGTGTAGCTTTTCTCTCGGGATTGACGGGGGCATTTGCTTATTCCCTCTCCCAGAAGTCAGTGAACAAAGTCTTGCCTGCTCTTTCTTTTACGGAGCCAGAGAAATCGACAGAGAAACCTGCAAGCAGTATGATGCAACTCTCAACAGCATCAGCACCTGCCGCCCAACCTGTGGATTTGACAGAGGCTGCGGAAAAGGCATGCAACGCTGTAGTATATATTAAAGTAGTACAAAAAGGTCGGAAGCAGACGATTGAGTATCGTGACCCGTTCGAAGATTTCTTTGGTGACTTTTTCGGTCGTGGTGGCGGTGGCACTCAGCGCCGTCAAGTGGAAACTCCCAAACGCGAAGCAGCAGGCTCAGGTGTTATTATCTCTGAAGATGGCTACATCGTGACAAACAACCACGTGGTGGAGGATGCCGATGAAATCACCATCACACTGAATGACAACCGCGAGTTCAAGGCACAGGTCATCGGCACTGATGCTGACACAGACTTGGCGCTGCTGAAGATTGACGCTACAGGACTGCCTGCCATCGTGATTGGTGACTCCGAACAACTGAAAGTGGGTGAATGGGTCTTGGCTGTCGGTAACCCCTTCAACCTGACCTCAACCGTAACGGCAGGTATCGTGTCGGCAAAGGCACGTAACATCGGTGCGCATAAGAACGGCATCGAGTCGTTCATCCAAACAGATGCTGCTATCAATGCTGGTAACTCAGGTGGTGCACTCGTCAACACACGTGGTGAATTAGTGGGCATCAATGCCATGCTTTATTCACAGACAGGCTCATTCACGGGTTACGGCTTTGCCATTCCGACAACCATTATGAAAAAAGTTGTGACTGACTTACAAGCATACGGAACTGTGCAGCGTGCGATGATTGGCATTAGTGGTATGACACTCCACGACTATATCGATGCAAAGAAGCATGACGATGAGAAGTTCTCTGCAGACTTTGGCACAGTGGATGGTGTCTATGTAGCAGAAGTGACGGATGATGGTGCTGCAGCAGATGCTGGTATCAAGAGCGGCGATGTGATTGTGTCAGTAGATGGCAAGAAAATAACAAAGATGTCGGAATTGCAGGAGGCTACGACGAAGTATCATCCAGGCGATAAGGCACAAATTGGTTACATCCGCGACAAGAAAGAGAAAACCACAACCATTACGTTCCGCAACGCAAAGGGAAGCACCAACGTTATCAAGACCCAGAAGCTGGAGGCACTGGGAGCTGAGTTTAAGGAACTGACCGAAAACCAGCAGAAGACGTTGAACCTCAGCTACGGTGTGCAAGTAACGAAACTGAAGAGCGGTTATCTGAAAGACGCTGGTGTACCAGAGGATTTCATCATTTTGAAAGCAAACAACCAGAACATCAAGACGGTTGCCGACTTGGAATCAGCCTTCAAATCAGCACAGGCAAGTGACGAACAAACCCTTTGGATTTGGGGTAAGACTCCTGCCGGAAGACCACTGTCATTCGCAGTGTTCCTCGGTGAATAAAAGGCCGAAATGTTAAAAAACAAGGGATTTGGTGAAAAAAATCATCAAATCCCTTGTTTTTATGATGACAATGCACTACCTTTGCGATGTAGAATAAAACGAAAGCTGTCAGATTCGGTGGGAGAACCGAACAAAAGAGACAGCTGAGTTAACATACAGCCGGGGTACAGGATCGATCGGGATACTCATCAAATTATAACTTGAAACCGAGATGATTTTACCGTTCCAATGGCGGGCCACAACCCAGAAGTCGCCATGTCATCGAACATGGGGTTTCGGCCTCTGGAAACCATAGTGTCGGTGGATTACAAAGGTCGGTAAATACTCAAATCTTATCACGTCGGAGTTTCATCACATCTCCTCCCGGCTATTTATAAAGGGTGGGCTTATTATACATAAGTTCACCCTTTACAAGGAAAGTTGCCGGAGTGGTCGATCGGGCCGCACTCGAAATGCGGTGAACGGGTAACTGTTCCGGGGGTTCGAATCCCTCACTTTCCGCAAGA
>JAGAAZ010000075.1 GCA_017614895.1 Bacteroidaceae bacterium
ATTGACATGATTGGGGAAGGTGGCTTTGAACAGGTATGGCTCGTAGGCGAGAACTTTGCCAAGACTCAACACCATGCCGACTACCGACTCTTCACCAATGTGGAAGAAGTGAAAGCGGCCATCGCCATTCAGAAACCCAAAGGCTTCCTCATCCTCATCAAAGGTTCGAACAGCAACAAATTGGTGCAGACAGTGGAACTGCTGTAAGCACTATCAAAACATAGCAACGACATGAAACGATTCACTATCCTATTTCTTTATACAATGCTCTTCTTCGGAATGAGCATCCTCACACAAGCGCAAACCCGCGTACAAACCCGTGTGATGACTGCTAATGACTCCATCATACAAGAATTGAAACTCCGTATTCAATCAGCCAAAGATCAAGTGCGCCTCAGCCGATCTCAGCTGAGGACGGATGAAAAGGAAGTGAACCGACTGACCCGTGAACTGGAACGTGCTAGAAGACAGGCTCAAAAAGACAAGCTGGCAGCCCGAAAAGCCAAAGCCAAAGGCAAGGCTTATACGTCCAAGAACGTAAAGGTGCAGATGGAACCCAAAGTGAAGGAGCCCAAAGCATCTAAAGAACCCAAAGAACCGAGGGCAACTGTGAAAAGAGAGCCTAAGGAGACAAAAACTGTGGTTGAACAGGAGAAAAAAGCTGTAGTCGAGAAGGAGACGAAGGTGAAAGAGCCAAAAGCGACCAAAGAACCAAAAATAAAGGAAGATAAGGAACCAAAGGAGCCCAAGGTGAAAGAGGAGAAAGAGGAGAAGCCAAAGGTGGAAAAAGCACCCAAGGTGAAAGAGGAGAAAATACCAGAACAGCGTGAGACGCAAGAAGAGAAGGAACGTGCGAAGGAAGCACGTAAACAGCGTGATGTGAAGGTAAGTGTGAGGAGAAAAAGAGACATGAAGGGGGATGAAGAGGAAGAAAATGAGAAAAATTAGCCTTTTTGTCTATTTTTTCCTTATAAAAAGAAAATTTATTAAATGAAATTCTTACCTTTGTGCCCATGTTTATACACCTTTTCTAATTTTGCGACACTTTACTAATTCTATTTATATGATGAAAAAGTTCATATATACTATGATGACCGTGCTTGTCTTATGCGGCTGTGCACAAGACAAACCGCTCACATTCGTGGCTGGCAGCTACGAGACCACCTACAACGGGCACAACGGTCCGATCACCATCAAAACGACTTTCAGCGACTCATGCATTACAGACATTGAGGTTCTTGCACAAGAAGAGACTCCACATATCGGTGACGTAGCGTTCGACCAGCTGATTCCTCAAATCATCTCTGCCAACGGCATCGGCATGGATGCCATTTCCGGAGCCACCATCACCAGCCACGCATTGATGAACGCTGTGGCACAAGCTGCTGAGGATGCGAATGTCTCGGACATTGACCAGTTCAGAAAGAACAATATGAAAGGTAAGGTGAAAGACATTGAGGACACGTGGGATGTTGTGATTGTGGGTGCTGGTGGTGCTGGATTGGCTGCTGCCGCTGAAGCTGCTGCTGAAGGCAATACCGTGCTGGTGATTGAAAAGAATGGTGAAATGGGCGGCAACACATTGGTATCGGGTGGTATTTATCAAAGCGCCATCCCTTATCTGGTATGGGAGCCTACGTCACCTGATGCCAAAATGGGAACTGGATATGATGGAAAGGTGTATGAGAAGGCCAAGATGGGAACAGGCGGCATCGAAGAACTGGAGATTATCATGAACTGGTCAGAACAGCCTTTTGACAGCCTTTATTACACTACCCATGATTTCACACCAGGTAAGACAGAAGAGTTGGCAAAACGAGGCGTGCATCGGGAATATCTGCCCATACTTCAGGCATTGAAAAAAGAAATCAGCGCATATCTGGCATGGGCAAAGCCTAAGTTGCGTAGTGGTATGCCAGAAACACAGCTGACCCTGTTCTCCACTAACAACTTGCACATTTTCCAGACATACTACGGAGGTCTTCGCCAAAGTGCTGAAGGCAACAAGTGGTCATATGGCGATGTGGAATTGGTGAAACAGGTCGTGGAAGAAGGTGCTGCCTTGAAACCATGGCTGATGGGATTGGGTGTAGAGTTCTTGGAGAAGCAACTCTTGATTACAGGTGAAATGTGGTTCAGAGGCAACCGAATGACTGGTGCCACTATTGATACTGATGGTGACGGCGAATTCGAGCACTACGAAGGCAACTGGGGCGCTTACGTGATGGCTCCTTATCATGCCTTCATCAAGAAGAATCCCAAAAACAAAGTGCTGACCTCGACAACAGCTTACGAACTCATCATGGATGATGACCGTGTGGCAGGAGTGAAGGCCGAAAGACAAGATGGTTCAAAGGTCAAGGCACATGCCAAGAAAGGGGTAATCATCGCTTCAGGTGGTTATGCTGCAAACATCAGCAAGGTCATCAACACTAACCTTTATTGGAAGCCTGATTACCTCAGTCATCAAATGGGTAGCACCAACCGTTCATCTCAACGAGGTGACGGCATTGAGATGACACAAGAGATTGGTGCCGCTGTGACGGGCATGGGCTGGACACAGCTGATGCCACAAGCGTATGCCGACTATGGCAACATAGCCTTTGGTAGTATCTCCGATGCCATCTTCGTAAACCCAGAGACAGGCAAGCGTTTCGTAGATGAATCCCAGGAACGTGATGTGCTCTGCATCAAGGCCTTCAAGACAGGTGTCACAATCAATGGTAAAGCTGGCGCTTTCCTCTATATCGGTGGCGAAACCACAACAGAGCCTAACGACATTAGAGGTGTTGACATTCCAGGCAAACAATATGCACGAACAGTGGATCAGTTGCCAGAACTGATGAAATCGTTGAAAATCAACGCTGTGCCTGAGGCTATCGTCAAGACTATTCGTTCCTACGATGAAGCCATCATGGATGGGAAAGAGCCCGATGGCGTGGGCAAGAAATTCGCTACATCCCTCATCGGACGTGCCCAAAAGAATGAAGATGGAACCTATGATAAGTCCACCTATACATTAGACAGTGTCATGTTGACCATCCGAGTGATGGCACCTTCAGCACACCATACGATGGGTGGATTGAAAATAGACGTTTGGCGTAGAGTGTTGGATACCTCTGGAACACCTATTCCTGGACTTTATGCTGCAGGAGAAGTGACAGGTGGCATTCATGGGGGTAACCGATTAGGAGGTAACGCTCTTACAGAAGTGCTGGTGTCAGGACGTATTGCAGCACGAAGCGTTAACAGATTCTATAAATAGACGTTCCTATATATAATAATAAAGAAAGGGGTGTACGTGTGTACATCCCTTCTTTGTGCGCCTGACAGGACTCGAACCTGCACATCGGGAGATACCAGATCCTAAGTCTGGCGCGTCTACCAATTCCGCCACAAGCGCTTGGTTATTTAACAATTGATGGTTGATAATTGACCGTTGACAATTAAAAACGTGCAAAGGTAGCACTTTATTTAGACTTAGACAAATAATCTCTTGCTTTTTCGATGTAGGTGTCCTTTTTCTGGGCGATATCTTCCCCTGAGAGCGAAAGGGGCACATCTGGTTCGATGCCAAATTCCGTATGCTGCATATCCTTGTCGTAATACACCACAGCACTATAACGAACGGTCCAACCATTAGGAAGTTCATTGTTGAAAGGCATACCCGAACCACCACCTGTACGATCGCCCATGATGGTGACATTGGGACAGAGTTTCATACATTTGATAAAATCGTTGGCAGCTGAATAGACAGCACGATTCGTCAGCACCACTACAGGTTTCTGCCAACGGATACCATCAGAAGCAGGGTCAAGGTATTCAGCTTTGGGCGTGGAGAAGTCATTACGTCCCTTCCCCGTCTTGTGAGAGATATAACCCACCAACAGACGCTCATTCGTGAAATGGGATGCCAACTTGCGTGCCTTGGTCAACTGCCCCCCCCCATTACCACGTACATCAATAATCAAGCCTGAGCACATAGCCATACTTTGCAGCATCACACTCACATTACCATCACCAATACCTTCCTCGAAAGACTCACAACGCACATACCCGATATTGTCGTCCAAGATGATGTACTTCAAACCTGACGCGATATGATAGTTATGACCTAAATAAAGCTTGGCAATGCTGTCATTGTAGTTCTCTGGATAATTTTCAAAAAAACTCCAGTTACGTCCGAAGTCAAAGGCTGCACTGAGATTCACGTGCCCATCCTTCAGTTCTGACAACATATTGCAGAGCACTTCAAAGAGCTGGGCTTTCGTCATCTTCTCATTGATCTGATAGGCATATCGTGCATGAATCTCATCCCAATCCACACCCAATTCCTCCTTCTTGTAGTCGAAGAAACAGTAGTGCTCATTCATGATGCGCCAAAGTGCCTCATAATTGCCCTGTTTGGTGTTGTCGAAATAATCCTCCTTCACACAGGAATGGAGCGTCAACAGGGTCAAGAGGAGAATGAAAAGTGAGCGTATGTTTTTCATCGGCGATACAGGTATTTGTTGAAACCAATCATGAAGTCATGGGCATAGCTGTGATACTTCAGATGATTGAACATGGATTGGTGAAACTCTCCCACATAACCTACACGCAGCGTGTAACGTTTGATGGGGATGTCGAGAGTCAGCTTATGACGCATTGAAGGCATATTGCCAGGATAAGCAAACACCACATTGTGGTCGTAATGCTCAGCCACAAATGCCTCATAGTAGCTTTGTCCGTAATTAGGAGAGAAAGCAATGCCCATCAAAGGGAACGACACTTGATAGCGCCAAAGGTAATGATGCTTGGCAATCACCATGTCATAGGTCGCCATACCACTCACATTAACCATCAAGTCCGCTTTTGCCTGCGCAGGATTGTTACCACTTCTGCTGATATAGACAACACCCAGATAACCCGATGCCGACAAGCCTGCTGCAAAGTTGAAGCGTGAGTGTGAACGCTCAACAGGATTGACCACATTGCCATTCATAAAGTTATAGAACCACCCTTGCGTATATCGAACACCCCCTGCATACTCATCCAGATTGCCTGCATGATTCTCATTGATATCGGCATTGACATCAATCAACGATTGATTCGCCACACGTCCCTTCCACAGATTGGTCATGCGCATCGTCTCACGCTGAATACGATAATCAGTGCCTGTGTAATTATAAGAAGAAAGATAGGTATCCAACACATTCGAAGAGCCCACACCAATCATCGTGGAGTGAAGCACCTCTTTGTTGAGTTGAGAATTGACAGTTGACAATTGAGCGCTAGCATCTTCTTGGGCAAAAGCATGAAGAGTCAGCAATAGCATCGTTGCCATTGCCAACACCTTACCTTTTATGATAGAAGATATGCCCACTTTCAACACTTAACTAAAAAAGTTTCAGTTGTCCTGTAATCTCATCACGAATGTCACCATCACTCTTGCCCTCATCTGGGTCAATAACCTCTTCCACTTCCTCTGGTTCTTCTTCCACTTCTGGTTCAGGCACACGCATCGGTTCGAGTTCCTTCACTGCCGCTAATGCATAGGTCGTAAGCCTCTTTCCTTTGGCTTTGAAACCTTTGACACCGATGTATTCGTCTGCATCCACTTGCATGGGTCCTCTGAACGTGTCTGGTTCGTTGAACGTCAGTTCGAGCAAGGGGTATGGAGTGTCGGTCAAGAGAATCAGCGTACTCTCAGGGTTCTCTCCCAAGAAACTCTGCTTCTTCTTCGAATCCTCAAACATAAAGCGCTTGATGTAGGGCTGATTCTGATTCTCAGCATCCCACAACACAGCTGTCCACACCTTCTTTGCCTTGAACTTCTCAATGCGCAGGATGTTCTGCTCATAGTGGTTATTGGCATCGAAATTGGTGAGATAGTACTCGCCCGTTTTCAGAATCACCAGAATCTGGTCGTTGTTCATGAACTCGCCCAGATACTCACCATGTTCATCATAGTTGATGCGTTGGATATCAGGATCCCACCAAACCTTCAAACCGCCCAACGTACTGCCACCATGCGCTTTCAGTTGGATACGGAAGATCTCGTGCTTGGTCAGCTGATTGCCTCGTGCTGCCCTACCCTTAATCTCTATTTCGCTGAAATCCTTTTCAAAGACCAGTTTCTTCAACTTCTCCTGGGGCTTCAACGTCACCTTGATAATCTCAGCTTCACCATTGCTATTGGCAGAGAACCACGTCACCTTCGACTTCGGGGTACCCATCGTAAGGTCGTACTCACGGTCACGGGTCACACTCGACACATTGAAGCGCTTAATGTAGGTCACACCCGTCTTGCCGTCTTTATAAGTGGCATTGTAGATGGTGCGTGTATCGTTCTTCTTGAACACAGCCACATGAATCACCTCCACTTTTCGTTTCTCCGCCTTACTACGTTCCGTCTCCCCAATGAACACCTTCTCTGCCACCTTGATGACTTTGTAAGTACCATCCTTATAGAAGATGATGATGTCGTCAATGTCGGAACAGTTACACACCCACTCATCCTTCTTCAAGCTTGTTCCGATGAATCCCTCGGAACGGTTGATATAGAGTTTCTGGTTAGCCTCTGCCACCGTTGCTGCCTGGATGGTGTCGAAGTTGCGAATCTCTGTAAGTCGTGGATGCTCTGCCCCATACTTCTTCTGCAAGAAACGGAACCACTCGGCAGTTACTTCCACCAGGTTGGCAAGGTCACGCTCAATCTGCTCCAGTTCTGCTTTCAGACGGGCAATGAGTTCATCCGCCTTGTCCTTGTTGAACTTAAGAATGCGAGCCATTCTGATCTCCATGAGCTTCAGAATATCATCTTTCGTCACCTCACGCACAAACAGCTCATAGAAAGGCTTCAAGCGGGAATCCACATACTCACAGGCGATGTCCATCGTCTTGGCATTCTCAAATTCCTTTGCCTTATAGATGCGCTCCTCAATAAAGATTTTCTCCAAAGAACAGAAGTGCAGCTGTTCCAAAAGTTCACCCTTGCGGATTTCTAATTCACGCTTGATCAAATACTTCGTATAATCGACACTCTTGCGCAGCACATCACTCACTGTGAGGAACTTTGGCATCCGGTCATCGATGACACAGCAGTTGGGTGAAATGCTGATTTCACAATCCGTGAAGGCATAGAGGGCATCAATGGTCTTGTCGCTCGATGCACCAGGCATCAAGTGGATGACAATCTCCACACCAGCAGCTGTCAGGTCTTCTACCTTTCGTGCCTTGATCTTGCCCTTCTCGATGGCTTTCAGGATAGAATCGATGAACTGGCTCGGCTTCGATGGCGAGCCGGTCGTCTTGCCAAAAGGAATCTCCGTGATGGCAAGGGTCTTGTTGTCACGCTTCTCAATCTTGGCACGTACACGAACAGAACCACCACGCTGACCATCATTATACTTTGACACATCAATCGAGCCACCCGTCTGAAAGTCGGGATAGAGCTGGAAAGGCTCATTGTGCAGATAGTGTACAGCTGCGTCACAGAGTTCGTTGAAGTTATGAGGAAGGATTTTAGAACTCAACCCCACTGCAATACCTTCCACTCCCTGAGCGAGGAGGAGTGGGAACTTGACGGGCAATGAGATGGGTTCCTTGTTACGTCCATCGTATGAGAGTTTCCACTCTGTGGTCTTGGGATTGAACAAGACATCGAGTGCAAACTTTGAGAGTCGAGCTTCGATATAACGACCAGCAGCAGCATCGTCACCTGTCAGGATGTTACCCCAGTTACCTTGGCAGTCGATGAGCAGGTTCTTCTGTCCCATCTGCACCAACGCATCCTTAATGGAGGCATCACCATGAGGGTGAAATTGCATCGTATGTCCCACGATATTTGCCACCTTGTTGTAGCGTCCATCATCCATTCGCTTCATCGAGTGGAGAATGCGTCGCTGCACAGGTTTCAAACCGTCCATGATGTGTGGAACGGCACGCTCCAGAATCACGTAAGAGGCGTAATCCAGGAACCAGTTCTGATACATACCACTCAGATGGTGAGTGATGCTGTCCTTCATCATAGTGGGGTCATAGTCGCTCTTGGGCGGCTGTCCATTGGCTGGAGGAGAAGCGTCCAAAGCCTCATCCTCCAATGGCTCCTCCATGATTTCTTCGTTGTCGTTATATTCCTCGCTCATTGAATTTTTATTTTGTCAGTTCCAATGTGTCCAAAGCAATCATCAGCTCTTCATCCGTTGGAATGCAGCAGATGGTCACTTTCGAGTCGTCGGTGGAAAGGATGGCCTCTTTCGCACGACAAGCCTTGTTCTTGGCGTCGTCAAGCTTAATGCCCATAAACTCCAATCCCTTCGTAGCACCCTCACGCACCTCATACTGGTTCTCGCCTGCTCCACCAGTGAAGAGGATGATGTCCACACCACCCATCGCAGCAGCATACTCACCAATATACTTCTTGATGCGATAGCAGTACATGTCCTTCGCCAGACGTGCCTTGTCATTACCGTTGGCTATGCCTGCCAAGATATCACGGAAGTCGGATGAACCCTCACTCACGCCCAGCAAGCCTGACTGTTTGTTCAGGAGATTGCTGATGCCTTTGGTGTCAAGTCCCAACTTATCCATCAGGAAGGTTACAGCACCTGCATCGATATCACCCGAACGGGTACCCATGATGAGTCCTTCCAGTGGGGTCAAGCCCATAGAGGTATCCACACACTTGCCATCTTTCACAGCAGCGATGGAGGCACCATTACCGATGTGGCAGGTGATGATCTTCTTGCCTTCAGGCTTCACACCCAAGAACTCGCACACACGCTGACTTACATAGCGATGGCTCGTTCCATGGAAACCATAACGACGCACCCCATACTTCGCATAGAGTTCGTAAGGCAAAGCGTACATATAAGCATAATCAGGCATCGTCTGGTGGAAAGCTGTATCAAACACACCCACCTGTGGAATGTTGGGCAACAAGGCGCTCACTGCATTCACACCCTTGATGTTGGCAGGGTTGTGGAGAGGAGCCAAGTCGTTGCAGGCAGCAAATGCCTCCATCACCTCAGGGGTGAGCAACACGGACTTGTTGAACTTCTCGCCACCATGCACCATACGATGACCTACAGCATCCAGTTCATCGAGGCTCTTCAACACAGCATACTCGCCATTTGTCAATACCTCAAAAATCCACTGCACACCTGCTGTATGTTCCTTCACAGGCTTTTCCATCTTATGCTTTTCCCCGTTCAGCTTCACAGTGATAAACGAGTCAGGCAAACCAATCTTTTCTATACCTCCCGACGTGATCACGCTCTGATCCGTCATATCATACAATGCATATTTAATCGAACTGCTGCCACAGTTAAGTACCAAAATCTTTTTCATCTACGTAAACTTCAATTTTTCAATCTTTCAATTTTTCAATCCTTGGCGTCCATGGCCTGGCAAGCTGTAATCGCTACCATCTTATAAATGTCATCCACGCTGCAACCTCTTGAAAGGTCATTCACTGGTCGTGCAATACCCTGAAGGATCGGGCCAATGGCATCTGCATTACCCAGTCGCTGCACGAGTTTATAGGCGATGTTACCCACTTCCAGACAAGGTGCCACGAGCACATTTGCCTGACCAGCAATTTCGCTGCCTGGAGCCTTCTTCTGACCCACAGATGGAACCAGCGCTGCATCTGCCTGCAACTCTCCGTCAATCTTCAAGGCAGGGTCGAGTTCCTTGGCCAAACGAGTAGCCTCCACCACCTTATCGACAACCTCATGCTTTGCACTGCCCTTCGTCGAGAACGAGAGCATCGCCACACGTGGGTCAGCAAAACCAGCTACACTCTTTGCCGTCTGAGCTGTGCAGACTGCAATCTGCGCCAACTGACCAGCATCAGGCATTGGTGTCACAGCCACATCACCCATCACGAGCACGCCCTCCTCACCATACTGTGGAGTCTGCGTGATGAGCAGCATCGCACCACTCACACAAGTGATGCCTGGGGCACACTTGATAATCTGCAAAGCTGGGCGCAAGGTGTCACCAGTCGTTGAGAGGGCACCACTGATCTGTCCGTCCGCATCACCACTCTTAATGATGAGACAGCCGAAATACAGCGGATTCAGCACCTGCTTACGAGCCTCCTCAATGGTCATACCCTTCTTCTTTCGCAGTTCGAAGAGCAGCTGTGCATACTCCTCCGTCTTCTCCGAAGTGGCAGGGTCGATGATGGTCGCCTTGTCAACATGCTTCAAGCCCAGTTTCTCAGCCAAAGCAAAAATCTCCTCTTTATTGCCGATCAGGATGATGTCGGCGATGTCGTCAGCAAGACACTTGTCGGCGGCAGTCAAAGTGCGCTCCTCCATAGATTCAGGGAGCACGATGCGCTGCTTATTCGCTTTTGCACGCGCAATGATACTTTCAATTAAAGCCATTCTAATGATTGATTATAAGTTATGGTGCAAAGTTACGAAAAATTCAGGTAAATGAACGAAAAGAAAGCTGTTTTCTTTTCTGAATGCGAGAATTTTATCCAATAAGTGAACACACCACCCCAATAATATGCCATAAATTTTGGAGGGTGAGGAGAAAAGCATTACCTTTGCACTGCTACTCTCTAAAACAGCAATCACCAAAACCATCATGATGATGAAAAGAATTATCTCTATCGTTTTCGCAGCAGTGCTGCTTGGTTTGATGCCTTATACAGCTGATGCACAGGGAACTGAAATCAATAGTCGCGACCTTCGTGGCAAAGTGGTCTATCAGGATGATGAAGTGGTGTTCCGCCAGCTTGACGAACACACATGGATAGGTAATGGACATAGAGTTTATAACGAATCCCTTTACCTTGTTGAGGGCAATGATCGTGCACTTCTGATTGATGCTGGCACACGCATACCTGAGCTGGACAAGATTGTAGCAAAGATCACTTCCAAGCCCGTCACCATGATGCTAACCCATGCCCATGGCGACCATGTGGGTGGTGTAGGTCCTTTTCCTGAGGTTTATCTGAATGCAGGTGACATGCCTATCGTCCCGAATAATATGCGTAACTACAAGGGACAGATCAAGTATCTTAACGATGGCGAAGTGATTGATCTTGGCGGACGTGAACTGGAGGTCATCTTTACCCCTGGTCATACAGCTGGAAGCGCCACGTTCTTTGACAAGGCCAAACATTATGGATTCAGTGGCGATGCTTTTGGGTCAACCAACCTGCTGGTATTCACCAACCTTTCGACCGAAATGTACACGGCCGAGAGGATTGAGAACTACATGAAGAAGAATGACATCCACTTCCTTTTCCCTGGCCATTACAGCGGAGACAATCTGGAGACGCTCCAGCGTGTGACCGATATCAAGAATATGTGCCGCGAGATACTGGACGGAGAACGCAAGCCGACAATCAGCAATGGTAACAACGGAGGCAATGACATGATGGTTGACGACAAAGGTGTCCGTATCAACTTCAGCAGCCGATCCGGAATGAAATAAAGGCAGCCTTTTTCACTCCTCCCTGCTCACAGGTGAAACAGCAAGCAATACTGTTGCGGAGATGAAGACGAGGAAGGCGGAGAGGATGGAGATGGTGGGGATTCCGATACCTGCACATACCCAGAAGAGGATGAAGGCGAGAACTAATGCGCCAAGGGCTGCATTGATGATGATTTTTCTGATAGTTTCCATAAGCTGAACTTTTTAATCGTAATACATTTTTTTTGAATCGCGATGCAAAGTTCGGCGTATGTTGTTCCAAATCACGGTACATGTTTGGAAAATTTTCGATTTTTTTGAAAAAATCTTAGTTTTCTTGGTATTTCTTGATGGCATCCTCGTGCCATTGACGGATTTCGTATGCCAGCCATTCGGGTTCGAGGACTTTGAGCCAGGCACCTCGGGACATGATCTGGCCTTTGAAGTCGGCAGTGGGGCGAAGGTGGAATTCGAAGTCGGTGTAGTCGTGTTCTGCCTGCTGTTGGCACGCTTCGGAGGTTCTGGGCTTGAGCTCCTTCTGCGTGTGGTGGAGGGGAAGGTCACGCAGGTAGTATTTCTCTCTGCCAAAGGCGCGCAGGACGATTCGTTCAGCTTGGGTGCCGTCGCCAATCACCACGCCAAAGCACTCGCTGAAGAATTGGGTGGCGTTGAAGTCTTTCTCGATGATGAAGGTCTCGTCGGTCGGGGTGATGTTCTCGATGCGGTCGAAGGAGAAGATGGCGAAGCCTCCATCGTCGAACTTAGCCAGCAGGTACCATCGTTGACGGAAGAGCTTGATGCAGTAGGGCGAAATGGTGAAGGTCTTCGCCTCTGCTGACTGGTAGCGACGGTAGGTGATGCTGATGCGCTTGCCATCCTTCATCGCCTTGATGACCAGTTCCAGGTATTCGCCATCGGAAGGGATGTTCTCCAACACGATGCGATGCTGCAGGTTCAAGCTCTCGCCGATGATGTTGTTGACGGTCAGGGTGGACAGCATCCAGTTCTGCACAGAGTCCTCGCGCAGCGCATTCTCATTGCCGATGTAGTAGCGATAGCCGTCTTTACGGTCGCAGTCGATGTAGATGCCAAAGATGTCCTCAATGGCTTCTTTGTGGCGGTTGAAGGTGGTGCGTGCCAACTCGACACCTCCACTCATTTCCGTGCGCATCCACTTCTTGTTGATGTCGCTGAGCGAGATTCTTCCAGCGTGGTAGATGGTGTTGACGAGCCAGATGTATTCCTTGAACAGGGTGGGAGTAGTCATGGTGGGAGGCATTAGGATTTACATTGCAAATATACGAAGAATATTTGGAACCACCAAACATATTCCAAATAATTTTCGAAATGTGAATTTGTGAATTTGTGAATTTGTGAATTTTCGTGTTTGGGATGGGG
>JAGAAZ010000076.1 GCA_017614895.1 Bacteroidaceae bacterium
AATTACGATGTTTTCCCTACGAATCCAAATCTGAAACAATACAAAAGTTGTCTGAAACGATACAACTATCAAAAATAATTCGTATCTTTGCTCCCACAAATAAGAAATCGAAAATTGTAAATCGTCAAATTGTAAATTACAGAGGTGTACACGTTGAATGAATATCTGCCTATATTTGTAGGCGACGACTTGCCCGAAAAAGGCTGGGATGACGGGATGTACTGTCTGGAAACAGATGGGGCGAAAATCCTTCGTGCCAACCTGACGCGGGGATTCGTTTCCTGCTTCGCTTTCATGCTGGTTGATAAAGGGTGGATGACGATTCACTACAATGGCCGTGATCTGACGCTACACCCCAACGACCTGTACACCTATTCGCCAGGCTTCCCCGTTACTGTCATTGCCACTTCCGACGATTTTCACGGCTACTGCCTGATGGCCGATGAACATGTCACCATCGAGGCACCCTCCGTCCACGACCTCGTACATCTTGCCCACATGCCCATCGTCCAACTGCATGAGCCCAAACAGACGCTGGCTTCAGATGCCGCACAGCATCTGATCATGAAAATGCGCGAAATCATCGACTATCTTCATTCCAACCATATATATAAAGGTGAAGTGTTGCGAATGCTCTATTCCATCTTCCTGCTTGATCTGCAAAATGCCCAGAATAGTGCCATCGTACATCGCCAGACGCCCCAACGTGTGGAGGAAATCTTCATCGGCTTTATCCGTCTGCTGCCCCGTCATTATGCAGAACACCACGACATCGCCTTCTATGCCGACCAGCTCCACATCTCTACAGTCTATCTCTCCCGCGTGGTCCGTCAGGTCACTGGCCGCACCGTTGTCGATTATATCAATCAGATGCTACTGATGGAGGCCTCCTTCCTGTTGCAAACCTCCCAACTGAGCATCACCCAGATTGCTGACCACCTCCACTTTGCCGACACCCCGTCCTTCAGCAAGTTCTTCCAACGCCTGAATGGCATGAGCCCGAAGGAATATCGGAAGGGGTGAATCTGCAAAATGAGTGTCAAGTCGGAGATAAATATTATTTTTGCAAACAATTACATCATTTACTGAAACAATCATCTTAATATTACCAAAATGAAACAACTATTTACTTTTTTGCTGTTGAGTATGCTGTGCACCATGGGTGTGGCACAGCCAGAAAGGGAAAAACCCATTAAAAACCCGATGTTGTGGGCAGACGTGCCCGATCCTGATGTCATCCGTGTGGGTGATACGTTTTATCTGGTCAGCACCACCATGCACCTCATGCCTGGTGCACCTGTGATGGCTTCGAAAGACCTGAAGAACTGGGAGACTGTAGGTTATATCTTCGACAAGCTGACCGACTCTCCCAAGTACGATCTGTCATTCTCTCTTCCGCTCGACCAGCAGAAAGGGGAGGGCGTCGGCACCGTTTATGGACGTGGTCAGTGGGCTACTTCATTGAAATATCACGATGGCAAATTCTGGGCACTTTTGGCTCCCAATGAGCAGGGTGCAATGGGCGACACTTATATCTTTACTGCGCCCAAAGCTGAGGGCCCTTGGACCATCCATTCTCGTCTTCGTCACTTCCACGATGCCACCTTGTTCTTCGACGATGATGGTACACCATACGTGTTCTTCGGGACGGGTGAAGTATGCCAGCTGACACGTGATTTGAAGGGCGTTGTCGAAGGCAGCCTGCGTCATTACTTCCAGCGTGAAGAGGATGAGAACGGTCTGCTGGAGGGCACTCGTGTCATCAAGCACAACGGTACCTACTACGCTATGCTCATCAGCCAGTCTTATGGTGGTGGCCGTCATCGTCGTGAAGTGTGCTACCGCACGAAAGACCTGAATGCCAAGTGGGAGAAGAATGTTATTCTGGAGAGCGACTTCGGAGGTTTCTACTATCTGGCGCAGGGCACCATCGTCGATACAGAAGAGGGCGACTGGTATGGCATCATGTTCCAAGATCGTGGTGGAGTAGGGCGCGTGCTCACTTTGTCGCCAGTGCGTTGGATTGATGGGTGGCCGATGTTGGGCGATGAGAACTACAAGGTTCCAGAAGTGATGCGTCCATACAAGAGCGGACAACCCGTCAAGGGCATCGTTCTGCCCGATGAATTCGATGGCACGAAGTTGGGTCTTCACTGGCAGTGGAACCACAATCCTGTGGATAAGGCTTGGAGCTTGACCGAACGTCCAGGCTTCCTGCGACTGAAGACGAGTCGTGTAGTGCCCAATCTCTATTTGGCACCCAACACGCTGACACAGCGCATGGAGGGACCTACCTGTAGCGGATACATCTGCATGGATCTCTCGAAGATGGCAGATGGTGACTGTGCTGGTCTCAGCGACTTCAATGGTGACAGCGGTGTGCTGACGGTGAAGAAGAATGGCAAGACCCTGACCCTTGAAATGAGCGAGCAGAAGGTGAGCCTGACCGAGCGTGAGAAGGCTGTGACGAACGTTGAAGAAAAAGTGGTGGAGACCGTTGACCTGACCAAGCTTGTCAATGCCAAGCAGCCAAAGATCTGGTTGCGTGTCGATGGCGACTTCCGTGCAGGTGAACGTGGTGGACGCGATGCTGCCAACTTCTTCTACAGCCTCGATGGCGAGCAGTGGACGCAGATTGGCACGAAGAACTATCGCATGGTGTTCGACTATCGCCGTTTCTTCATGGGCTCCAAGTTCGGCATCTTCAACTATGCCACCAAGAAAGTTGGCGGCTACGTTGACGTGGACTACTTCAAGTATCATTGTGACGAGAAATAATCATCAATCTCTTTTTACTAATCGTTTAAACAAATAAAACATGAAAAGGAAAATCTTGTTATTTATCGCTGTCATGTGTATGGCGATGGGAATGGAGGCACAAGTCAATACAGAGAATGCCTCTGAAAATGCGCCTGACCAGGAAAGTGTGAAGAAGGAGGCTGAGGAGAATTATAAGAAAGGTAATAAATACTGGAAGGCAAAAGATGTGGACCTGGCGCTGACGTATTATGGAAAGGCTGCCGATGCAGGACATTCGGAAGCGCAATACATCATGGGACTTCTTTGCATAGAAGGCAAGCACGTATTGCAGAATTATGACTTTGCTATTGAATGGCTGACGAAGGCTGCCATGCAGGGACATAAGGATGCTCAGTTCAAACTTGCTGCCATCTATCATCAAGGTGAGATTGTGCCAAAAGACGAACAGATGGCTGTATATTGGGCGACAAAGTATAAGGAACAACCCGTTAAAGAGAAAGCTAAAAAGTAAATGCACTTTTTAGATGTAACCGCGGTTATGTTAAATAGGTATTAGGGACATCCTTAGAGGGTGTCCCCTTTTTGT
>JAGAAZ010000077.1 GCA_017614895.1 Bacteroidaceae bacterium
ATGTTGTCGATATAGACATAACTCCATCCATAACCGTGACTACCATTGGCATCGGCAATCTTATCTTTGTCAATCTTGGATAATCTACCAACCAATTCTTTCAACACAGGGTCATTCAAATACGAGGGGTCGTCGCTAGAATAAAAACCTTGCTCCAAACCAATCGTCTCCCAGATGTTTCCTATTTGAGTGCCATAGTTGGGAATCTGCACAGATTCATTAAAAAAGCTGACTTGTCCTGTCGTATCCTTCTCTTCCACAAAGATAAAGCTCTCATCATTGTCTGCTCTCACTGCAGCACTGAGGCGATAAATGTCTGGCTCCACTATTACTTCCCTTTCTGCCTCATAGGTGTAAGGTCGATGATTGGCACAAGCATCAAGATAACGGGTTAGGTCGCCTGTCATATACTCGCCATTGTAGGTGTAACGGTCTATTCCCTCAGCCTTTACAAGCTTCCAATCGCCATTCTGGAAGAAATTCCAGTCATCATCGTTAAAGACAAAACCATAATGAGTGTGTTCTTTTTTCCATTCTGCCTGCTCTGTATCCCAACGGGTTGTCTGCGTTTTAGCCAGTTGAGCGACAGCATAGATGGTGTTCCCTACAAAGCCAACCACAGAGACTATCCACAAGATGAACCACATCAAGCGCTGTTTACCCTTCATCGATGGGGTCTTGCCAAATGAACTGGCTGCTGCATGGATGGAGCAATAAAGCAGGATGGCGATGGACACCAACAGTAAAACGCCACTAACAATAGCAGGGATGAAGATGGCGTCCACATCTTCTGTCAGGTAAAGGTTACACCAACTATCTGCCATTGACTCTGAAGCCACCACAAATGCCACGAAGAAGCAAAGTGCCACAATCAAGCCAATCGTCAGCGCTGTGCTCAAACCCACACAAATCACGCCCAAGAGAATGTCCCAGAATGAAATGCCATTCTTCTTCTCTTTCGAAAGATCCACTCCTTGTACAACTTCAGATAAGTTCTGGGGATTCACCTCCTTACCTCTCATCATCAGCACATCCTCAGCCGTTTTCGTTTCAGGATTGAAAATTGCAACCAGCAGATAAATGAGTAAAGGAAGGAATGCGAAAGGTATTGAGACTAAGATAATTGGCAGAACCATAACACCCAAAATAGTGCCAAATATACCGTCAAACACAATCCATAGCACACTCAAAAGCACAAAGCCCCAACGCCAACCGTTTGCGCTGCCACCAAAATAGTTGGCACATCCTGCCAGCACACCCGCCAGCACCTTGTTCTGTGAGTCGCGGAAGAATTTCTTGGTGGGCAATGGCTTCTTGTTCTCAGCATTTGCCGAAGAGCCAGCATTTTCTGCATATTCAGCATTCTCACCTGCAATTTCTTCCACTTTGCCAATCTGCTCAATCACACCTTGCACGTGCTCGATAGTGATGGCTTGGATGCCCTTTGATTTTAGGTCGTCAAACAGTTCTGCGATACGCTCCTCGATGTCATCCGCAGTTTCTTCGCCACCCTCCTGCTTCTTGAAGTAATCACGCAGGGTGTCGGTATAGTGGCTCAGCAGTTCGTAAGCATCTTCATCTATCTGATAAAGTCTGCCACAAAGATTGATGGTAATATTCTTTTTCATTGTTCTTCTTTTTTTCTACTATTAATACTTTTTTTTGTTCCCCCTAAGGGAAAATTTTGTTCCCCTTAAGGGAAAATAAATTTTGAGTTTTTTGGAGCACTCTTTGAAAACGATTTTAAATGTCATTTTGAGTGCTATTCCGTCAACAGCCTTCCGTTCTTCAAGTTGTGAACTGTGCTTTCCAGTTCACCCCAAGCGGCATCCAACTGCTGCAGCGTTTCTTTGCCGACATCGGTCAGCACATAATACTTGCGAGGAGGTCCTTGCGTGCTCTCCTGCCATTCGTAACCCAGGATGCCATCATTCTTCAGTCGGGTGAGCAACGGATACAACGTTCCTTCCACAACCAAGAGGTTCGCCTCTTTCAGTCTCTTGATGATGTCAGAAGTGTAGTATGCTTTTTCGCTGAGCAGCAACATGATGCAGTACTCCAGCATACCCTTCCTCATCTGTGATTTTGCATTGTCTACATTCATAAGTGTAGCGATTAAACAGTTTAGTTTTCTTGATTTCCGCTGCAAAGTTAGGTAAAACATTAATACCTTGCAATACATAGTACTGTATTTTAACACAAGTTAACCAATACCGAGACGTAAAGACACATTTTTAGGGTGTAATTTGGAACTATGGAGGAAAAGTTTTACCTTTGCAAGCACAAATTAATAATAACCGACAATCATCAGAGCGTATATGAAGAAGATGAGCATCACCTTGCTGGCATTGCTGGTGCTGACAACAGCATGTGCCCAACCCCAGAACGACCCTTACGAGGTCGATGTGTTCAAAACCAAGAGTGGAAAGACTCTCCAGTTCCATGCGCTGGCTCATTCCAGCATTCGGATAGAGTATGAAGGTCAAGAGATCCAGATTGACCCTGTGATGAAAATGGGCAACACGACGATTGACTATGCCGCAATGCCCAAGGCCGACTACCTGTTTGTGACGCACGAGCATGGTGACCACTTCGACAAGGAAGCCATCAAGACATTGTCTGATGCAGAGACCCAGCTCATCATGAATGGACGATGCGTGGAAATGTATGGAGCAGGTAAGGCGATGAAGAACGGCGAGAAGGTTGAGTTGGCAAAGGACTTCACGGTAGAGGCTGTTCCTGCCTACAACATCACGGAAGGACGTACACAGTTTCACCCTCAAGGGCGTGACAACGGCTATATCCTGACCATCGACGGAATGAGAATCTACATTGCCGGCGACACAGAGGACATTCCAGAAATGGAGGGCATCAAGAACATCGACATTGCTTTCTTGCCTTGCAACCAACCCTACACGATGACGACGGAGCAGGTGGTGAAAGTTGCCAAGACCATCCAACCCAAGGTGCTGTTTCCCTATCACTACGGGCAGACGGATGTCAGCACGATTCCTTCCCAGCTGCCTGGCATCGACGTGAGGATCAGACATTACGAATAATACAACATGACAATAAAAACGAAAAGTTTATGGTAAAGCACATCATTCTCTGGACATTGAATCCAGAACTCTCTGAGGCAGAGAAAAAGGAAGTGAAAGCAGGTATCAAGGAAGGTCTGGAAGGATTGGTCGGCAAGGTGCCAGGTCTCATTGACGTGAAGGTGAATGTGGATGGGCGTCTGGATTCATCCAATGCTGACGTGATGCTCGACAGCACCCTCGAATCAGCTGAGGCACTGAAGGGTTATGCCGTCCATCCTGATCACGTGGCTGTGGCAAACACAAAGGTGCGTCCCTACACGGTGCAACGTTCCTGCCTCGACTTTGAAGTGTGAGTCTTGGTTACCCAACAACAACAAAAGAGAGCGTTACAGAATTCTGCAACGCTCTCTTATTATATATATAATGTGTAGTAATCGCTAAGCTTAATCAGCTAACTTCGCTTTGATGAACTCGCGGTTCAGGCGGGCGATGTTGGCGATGGTCTCGCACTTAGGACACACAGCCTCACAGGCACGAGTGTTGGTGCAGTTACCAAAGCCGAGTTCGTCCATCTTAGCCACCATAGCCTTCGCACGACGAGCAGCCTCTACGCGACCTTGTGGAAGGAGGGCAAGCTGGCTGACCTTCGAAGAAACAAAGAGCATAGCGGAACCGTTCTTACAAGCTGCCACACAAGCACCACAACCGATGCAGCTGGCACAATCCATTGCCTCGTCAGCATCTTCCTTAGGAATGAGGATGGCGTTGGCATCCTGAGGCGCACCTGTGCGAACGGTGGTGTAGCCACCTGCCTGGATGATCTTGTCGAAGGCGCTGCGGTCAACCATACAGTCCTTGATGACAGGGAAGC
>JAGAAZ010000078.1 GCA_017614895.1 Bacteroidaceae bacterium
AGGGATGACCTTCAAGGAACGGGGAACCTACAACAAGATGAGCAAGGAGAAGAAGAACCTCATCAAGACGCTGGATTTGTTGGTGATTGACGAGATTTCGATGGTGCGATGCGATGTGTTGGATGCAGTGGATCAGGAACTACGCAAATATCGTGACCGAGGGAAACCCTTTGGTGGTGTGCAGTTGTTGCTGATTGGCGACTTGCAGCAGTTGGCTCCTGTGGCGCAGGAAAAGGAGTGGGCGTTGCTCTCGCCCTATTATCGCACGCCCTATTTCTTTGGCAGTAATGCTTTGCAGCAGATTCCCTATGTGACCATCGAACTGAAACACATCTATCGCCAACAGGATGCAGCATTCATCGACTTGTTGGGAAAGATACGCACGAACCAGGTGGACACTGCTGTGATGAATGCTCTCAATGCGCGCTATGTGCCAGATTTTGAGCCTCCGAAGAATGAAGATTGGATTCGTCTGACCACACACAACAAGATGGCGCAGACCTACAACGAGAAACAGCTGGAGGCGTTGAAGACGAAGGAGATGACCTTTGTGGCAGAGGTACACAAGAACTTCCCTGAGAGCAGTTATCCTGCCGATGAACGGCTGGTGTTGAAGGAGGGAGCACAGGTGATGTTCATCAAGAACGATCCCAATCCGGGCAAGGAATATTACAACGGAAAGATTGGCACAATCACAGGTGTGGTGTGGGATGATGAGACGGATGAACGACTCATCAAGGTGCATTGCAAGGAAGATGACCGAACGATTTATGTGCCACAGTTGACGTGGGAGAACACCAAATATGTGATTGACGAGGAAACGAAGGAGATTCGTGAGGAGGTGGATGGCACCTTCAAGCAATATCCTTTGCGTTTGGCTTGGGCGATTACCGTTCACAAGAGCCAGGGCTTGACTTTTGATCATGCTGTGCTGGACATCACCGATTCGTTCACACACGGACAGGTATACGTGGCATTGAGTCGTTGTCGTACCCTCGAAGGGATGGTGCTGGCGCGACCTTTGATGTCGGGTTCAGTCATCACGGATGCTTCTGTCAATGCCTATATCGATCGAGAATTGGCTGAGGCACAGCAAACGGAGGGGAAGCTGCCCCAGATGATGTGGGAATACTACTTCTCGTTGCTGAATGAACTGTTTGACTTCCAGCTGTTGAAGAAGGATTTGGAATACCTGATGCGTGTGGTGAATGAGCATCTGTATGCTTCTTCGCCAGCTTTGTTGGAGGTGTTGCAAGGAGCACTGCCAAAACTGGAGACAGAAGCGGTGGCGGTGTCGCAGAAGTTCCAACGGCAATATGCTGCCCTCATGCAACAGGGTGGGGCGTTGTTTGCTCAAAACGAGAAACTGCAAGAGCGCCTGAAAGCAGGGATGACATACTTTGATGGCAAACTGCACGAGTTGCTCGACCCAGTGCTGGCTCGAACGAAAGTGGTCATCAACAACAAGCAGGTGGCAAAGCAGTATAATAATGCGCTCGATGCTTTCACGCTGTCCTATCAGCTGAAGGTGGGCATCTTCTCACGCCTGAAAGATGAGGACTTCTCCATTCGTGGCTTTTTGAACGCCAAGGCGAAAGCTGCACTTGACGAGGTGGTGATTGACGAGAAGGAGGTGAAGGTGAAGAAGAAAAAGGTGAAGGAAGAGAAGCCTAAGAAGGAGAAGGTGGACACAAGAGGAGTGACTTTCAAGATGTTCCGTGAGGGAAAGTCCATCAAGGAGATTGCTGCAGAAAGGTCGTTGACAGTGGGGACAGTGGAGAATCACCTTGCCCATTTTGTGGAAACGGGTGAAATGGACGTGAAAGAGGTGGTCAGCACCCAGCATCAGAAAATCATTCGTGGCATCATCAAATCGTTCAACAAGGCTTATTCGTTGAGTGAAGTGAAGAGCCTCTTGCCCAACGATTACACGTATGCTGAAATCAAATTGGTCATTGCAAGCATGGAGAAATGATGCGGGTCTTGGTCTGGAAACGAAAGAAAAAGCACAAATTATTTTGTGGTGTGCATGATTTGCACTAACTTTGCAACTTGTATAGACAATTAACAAATAAAAAAGATAAGAATATGGAACAAATGGACTGGTCAAGCCTTGGCTTCGGCTATCGCAAGACTGATTACAATGTACGCTGTTACTATCGTGACGGCAAATGGGGCGAGATTGAGGTTTGCTCCGAAGAGACAATACCACTTCATATGGCAGCTACCTGTCTGCACTATGGTCAGGAGACTTTCGAGGGCTTGAAGGCTTACCGTTGTCCTGACGGCAAGGTGCGTGTATTCCGCAGCGATGAGAATGCTGCCCGTCTGCAGAGCACTTGTCGTGGTATCATGATGCCAGAACTGCCTACGGAGAAGTTCAATGAGATGGTGGACAAGGTGGTGCGCCTGAACGAGAAGTTCATTCCTCCATACGAGACGGGTGCAACGCTGTATATCCGTCCACTTCTCATCGGTACGAGCGCTCAGGTGGGTGTGCATCCTGCTACAGAGTATCTCTTCATGATTTTCGTCACTCCTGTAGGTCCTTACTTCAAGGGTGGCTTCTCTTGCAACGACTATGTGATCATTCGCGAGTATGACCGTTCTGCTCCTCTGGGCACAGGTATCTACAAGGTGGGTGGCAACTATGCTGCATCGCTGCGTGCCAACAAGATGGCGCACGATCTGGGTTATGCTTGTGAGTTCTACCTCGATGCAAAGGAGAAGAAGTACATGGATGAGTGTGGTGCCGCTAACTTCTTCGGTATCAAGAACAACACCTATGTGACACCAAAGTCAACTTCCATTCTTCCTTCCATCACCAACAAGTCACTCATGCAGTTGGCTGAAGACT
>JAGAAZ010000010.1 GCA_017614895.1 Bacteroidaceae bacterium
GATGACCTCGTGCGGATGGCTCTCCTGCACACCAGCGTTGGTGATGCGGGTGAACTTGGCATTGTGGAGATCCATGATGCTGGCTGCACCGCAGTAGCCCATACCTGAACGGAGACCGCCGACGAGCTGGTAGATGACTTCCTGCACGGTGCCCTTGTAAGGAACACGTCCAGCAATGCCTTCTGGAACAAGCTTCTTGGTCTCGGTCACGCCACCCTGGAAATAGCGATCCTTGGAGCCGTTCTCCATCGCCTCGAGGGAGCCCATGCCGCGGTAGCTCTTGAACTTACGTCCGTTGAAGAGAATGGTCTCGCCAGGAGCCTCTTCGGTACCAGCCACGAGGGAACCGATCATGACGCAGTAGCCACCTGCTGCAATCGCCTTGACCACGTCGCCTGAATAGCGGAGACCGCCATCGGCAATGAGTGGCACGCCCGTGCCTTCGAGGGCCTGAGCCACATCATAGACGGCACTGAGCTGGGGCACACCCACACCTGCCACGACACGGGTGGTACAGATGGAACCAGGACCGATGCCGACCTTCACTGCGTCAGCACCAGCCTCGACGAGTGCCTTGGCAGCCTCGCCTGTAGCGATGTTACCCACCACGATATCCACATCTGGGAATGCTGCCTTTGCCTCACGCACCTTATCGATGACACCCTTGGAATGACCATGGGCAGTGTCGATGACGATAGCATCCACGCCAGCCTTCACGAGGGCTTCCATGCGCTGGAATGTGTCGGCTGTGATGCCCACACCTGCTGCCACGCGCAGACGTCCCTTGGAGTCCTTGCAGGCATTGGGCTTGTCCTTCGCCTTGGTGATGTCCTTATAGGTGATGAGTCCGATGAGCTTGTTGTCGGCATCCACCACGGGAAGCTTCTCGATCTTGTGCTCCAGGAGGATGCGTGATGCGCTCTCGAGGTCGGCCTGCTGATGAGTGACCACGAGGTTGTCCTTGGTCATCACGTCATCAATCTTCTTCGTGAGGTCGGTCTGGAAACGGAGGTCACGGTTGGTCACGATGCCCACGAGGGTGTTGATGTCATCGACCACTGGAATACCGCCGATGTGATACTCCTGCATGATGGCAAGGGCATCCTTCACCGTGGAGCCACGCTTGATGGTGACTGGGTCGTAAATCATACCGTTCTCGGCACGTTTCACGATGGCTACCTGACGCGCCTGGTCCTCGATGGACATATTCTTGTGGATCACACCGATGCCTCCCTCACGGGCAATGGCAATCGCCATCGGAGCCTCTGTGACCGTGTCCATGGCAGCAGTCACGAAGGGGATCTGCAACTCGATGTTGCGTGAGAACTTGGTGGTGAGGGTGACCTCGCGTGGAAGAACCTGTGAGTATGCTGGAATGAGCAGCACATCATCGAACGTCAATCCTTCCTGCACAACTTTATCTTCAATAAATGATGACATAATGTTTGGATTTTTTATTCTATTATACTTTTTACCTTAGTTTGCTAATTCGCTGATGAATTTGATGCGCACCAGTCGCACATCCTCCTCGTAGATGTCGCCGTCGAGGTTGTCGAGGGCAGTGTCGATGTCGTCGGTGTCGCTGCTGCGGAAGTAGTCGTAGATTTCGTCCACCACATCCTCGTCCATCTCGATGTCCTCGAAGTAGTAGTCGATGTTGAGCTTCGTGCCGCTATACACGATTGCCTCCATCTCGTCGAGCAACTCGTCGAAATCGAGTCCGTTGCTGCGGGCGATGTCCTCGAGGCTCACCTTGCGGTCGATGGCCTGAATGATCTTGACCTTCACCTTCGACTTGTTGGCGACAGTCCTGACACGCATGTCGGACGGACGTGTGATGTCGTTCTCCTCGCAGTGCTGCTTGATGAGTTTGCAGAATTCGGCACCATAACGCTTTGCCTTACCAGCACCCACGCCAGGAATGTTCTGCAGCTCCTCTTCGTTGATGGGATAGAGGGTGGACATGGATTCGAGCGACGCATCCTGGAACACCACGTATGGTGGCACGTCGTACTTCTTGGCAATCTTCTTGCGAAGATCTAAGAGCATACCATAGAGCACCTCGTCTGCCACGGCTGTGCCTCCCTGTTCAGAGCTATCGTCGAAGTCGCCGTCGAAGTCGTTGTTCTCCACCACCATGAATGGCACGGGCTTCTTGATGAACTTCTTGCCTGCCTTGGTAAGTTTGAGCGAACCATACGACTCCACTTCCTTGTCGATGTAGCCATCCAATCCTGCCTGGATGAAGATGGCATCCCACATGGTTGCCTCAACATCGGCACCAGCACCAAACTGCTCGAGTTTCTCGTGCTTGTGACTGAGGATGGTTTCGTTCTCCTCGCCACGCAATATATTAATGATATATTCCTTGCGGAAGTTCTCCTTGACGGCCATGATGGTCTGCAATGCCAGCAGGAGATTATCTTTCTGATCAGTCTTTGTCTTCGGATGCAGGCAATTATCGCAATTGCCACAATTGTCCTTGTCGTATTCCTCACCGAAGTAGTGCAGCAACATCTTGCGACGGCATACAGACGACTCGCAATAGGCAGCCGTCTCGCTCAGCAGATGCGTGCCAATGTCCTTCTCAGCTGGCGTCTTGTCCTTCATGAACTTCTCCAGCTTCTCCAGATCCTTGTGGCAGTAGTAGGTGAGGCACTTGCCCTCGCCGCCATCACGTCCAGCACGACCCGTCTCCTGATAGTAGCCTTCGAGGCTCTTGGGGATGTCGTAGTGGATGACATAACGCACATCTGGTTTGTCGATGCCCATACCGAAAGCGATGGTCGCCACGATGACATCCACACGCTCCATGATGAAGTCGTCCTGCGTCTCGTTGCGATCCTTATTATCCATACCAGCATGATAGGCAGCCGCCTTGATATTGTTGGCACGAAGCACTTCTGCCAAGTCTTCCACCTTCTTACGGCTCAAGCAGTAGATGATACCGCTCTTGTTAGGATGCTGCTTGATGAACTTGATGATGTCCTTCTCCACGTCTGCCGTCTTCTGGCGCACCTCGTAGTAGAGATTCTGACGATTGAAAGAGGACTTGAAATCTTTTCCTTCAAGGATGCCGAGATTTTTCTTGATATCAGTACGCACCTTGTCTGTGGCTGTAGCCGTCAGTGCAATGACAGGGGCATCGTATATCTTTTCCGACGCCTCCTTGATAGCCTCATCAGTAGGAAGATTTGGCAATGCCATCACAGCAGGCTCATCAGCCATGCGTTCCCTGAGTGCCTTGTAATCACGACGGATGGCAGGCATAATTTCCAGAAGGGCATCCACGAATCGGGCATCGAGACGAGGACACTTGTCGGACTTCTCCTTGATCTGCTCCTTCATATCCGCCATGAAGGCAATGACATCCGCCAAGCCCTTCACGCTGCGCTCCATCGCCTCCAGTTCCTTCTCGTCCACACGGTCGGGGAACTGCTTGAAGTCCTTGCTCATCTCATCGAACTTCTGCTTCTTCTGGCGATAAGCGTCCGTCAAACCCTTGATGACATGCAACTGATCTTTCGGCAAGAACAGCTCAATGACGGGTGCCATCGCAATCCAATTGATGACAGGGCGAATCCTGCGATACTCCGGACGGAAATCGTGTCCCCACTCCGAGATACAGTGAGCCTCATCGATGGCAAAGAAAGAAATGTTGACCTGACGGAGGAACTCGACGTTCTCCTCCTTGGTCAGCGATTCAGGTGCCACATAGAGCATCTTGGTCTTACCCGCCATGATGTCTGCTTTCACCTGGTCAATGTTCGCCTTGCTCAGAGACGAATTGATGAAATGTGCCACGCTGTCCTCCTCGCTGATGTGCTTGATGGCATCCACTTGGTTCTTCATCAAGGCAATCAGCGGTGAAATCACAATCGCTGTCCCCTCCATCAACAAAGCCGGCAACTGGTAGCACATCGACTTACCGCCACCGGTTGGCATCAACACAAAGGTGTCCTTACGGTCAAGAAGATTTTTGATAATAGCCTCTTGGTCGCCCTTGAACGTGTCAAAGCCAAAGTAATATTTCAGCGCCTGCTGGAGTGTTGCGAATTTTTTCATTAGATGTTAGAAAATTAGATGTTAGAGAGCATTATTTTTTGTGGGACATTCCGCATTCTTCCAACAAAGTTATGATTCTGTTTTGTTTTATCAAAGAAAAATGAGAAAAAAGTGTTGTATTTTTAATAAAAAATCACGTTTACTTGTCTTCTGTGCTTTCTTTTAGCACCGCCATGTTAGCATTTTCCACTTGTTGACGTGCAAATTCAAGCGTCACTTCATACGCCGTTACGTCCGTCGATGGCACCTCAAACATGGGCTTCATCATGATGACCTCGATGAGCGAGCGCAAGCCTCTGGCGCCCAACTTGAATTCGATAGCTTTATCCACCACATAATCCAAGACGCCCTCCTCGAAGGTCAGCTTTACTCCGTCAATCTCGAACATCTTCTTATACTGCTTAATGATAGAGTTCTTCGGCTCTGTGAGAATGGAGCGCAAAGCATCTCTGTCAAGAGGTTCGAGGTGGGTCAAGACAGGCAGACGTCCGATAATCTCAGGTATCAGGCCAAAAGATTTCAAGTCCATCGGAGCAATGTATTGCATCATGTTCGACTTGTCTATCTTCGCCACATTCCTTGCCGCATCGAAGCCCACCACATGGGTGTTCAGACGCTGGGCAATGCGTTTCTCAATACCATCGAATGCACCACCACAGATGAAGAGAATATTTCTCGTATCCACCTGAATGAACTGCTGCTCGGGATGCTTTCTACCTCCCTGAGGCGGCACGTTCACCACACTACCCTCCAAGAGTTTCAGCAAACCCTGCTGCACACCCTCACCACTCACATCACGTGTGATGCTGGGGTTATCACTCTTGCGGGCAATCTTGTCTATCTCATCGATAAAGACAATACCCTTCTCTGCCAACTGCACATCACCATCAGCAGCCTGCAAGAGACGTGCCAAGAGGCTTTCCACATCCTCACCCACATAGCCCGCTTCGGTCAGCACCGTCGCATCGACAATGGCAAAAGGCACCAGCAACATCTTGGCGATAGTCTTTGCCAGCAAGGTCTTTCCTGTACCAGTGCTTCCCACCATGATGATATTTGACTTCTCCAGCTCCACATCATCCGTCTCACCCCGATGGTTCAGACGCTTGTAGTGATTATAGACAGCCACAGATAACGCCATCTTGGCAGCATCCTGACCAATCACATATTTGTCCAGATAGGCCTTGATTTCCTGCGGCTTCGGCAAGTTCTGCAGTTTCGAGTCCTTGTTCTTCTTGGCCTTCGTCTCCTTCACGATTCTGCTCGCCTGTTCCACACAGTCCTCACAGATGTAGCCATCAAGACCATATATCAAGATGTTGACTTCCCTCTCCGATCGGCCACAAAACGAGCACTTATTGATTTTTGCCACGTAGTTCTCCTTATTATTATAATAATGTGTAATTTTCGATTATGCCTTTCTCATCAGCACTTCATCCACCATACCATACTCCTTCGCCTCTTCGGCAGTCATCCAGTAGTCACGATCACTGTCTGCCCAAACCTTGTCGAAAGGCTGATGGCTGTGGTCGCTGATGATGGTGTAAAGCTCCTTCTTCAACTTCTGAATCTCACGAGCTGTAATCTCAATGTCGCTGGCTTGACCCTGAGCACCACCCATCGGCTGGTGAATCATGATGCGGCTATGAGGCAACGCACTGCGCTTGCCTTCCTTACCTGCCACCAGCAGCACAGCAGCCATACTTGCCGCCATACCCGTACAAATGGTTTGCACGTCGCTGTTGATGAACTGCATCGTATCGTAGATGCCCAAACCTGCATACACACTTCCACCAGGAGAATTGATGTAAATGCTGATGTCCTTGCCACTATCCACACTGTCCAAGTAGAGCATCTGCGCCTGAAGCACATTGGCGGTATAATCGTTCACCTCCGTACCTAAAAAAATGATTCTATCCATCATCAAACGGGAAAAAACGTCAAGCTGAGTGACATTCAGCTGTCTTTCTTCCAAAATGTAAGGGTTCAAATAACCTGCCTGAGATTTGATGACATCGTCAAGCACCATACTGCTCATTCCCAAATGCTTAGTAGCATATTTCTGAAAATCTTTTATCATAAAAACGTCTGTTTTGTCGCTTGAATCTTCAAATTAAGACACAAAGGTATAAAAAAAGTGGTAAGAACCAAAATTCTCACCACATTTTTTTCTATTTTTAAGATTTGATTACTGCTCAAACATCTTGTTGAAGTCCTCAGCGCTCACAGTGCTCTCCTTCAAGGTCACTTTCTCCTTGATGGCAACACCCAGCTTCACCTCGATGCAACGGTCGATGAGGTTATCCACTGTCTCACGCTTCTTCAGCATCTCCTTCACAGAGTTCTCAAGATACTCGTCTGGGATGTTCAACATGCCATACTGAGCAAACTGCATACGAGTCACCTCTTTCGCCATGTTCTTCACATCCTCATCTTCCACCTTCACTTCGTTCTGCTCCACAAGCTTCTCCTTGATAAGGTGCCAAGTCAACTCCTCAATGCTCTTGTCGAACTGAGCGTCCACCTTTGCCTGGTCGCCCGTGTTAGCCAACAGAATCTTCTTCAGCTTCTCCTCTGGGAACTCCAGCTTACCAATCTTCTCTGTCACATACTTGCGTACATCGAGCAGGAACTTATAGTCGCTGTCCTTCTTGAACTGTTCAGCAATCATCTCCTTCACCTTCGCACGGAAGTCAGCCTCCGTCTTCACCTCACCACCTGGGAACACAGTGTCGAACAGCTCCTGATTGAATGGACCTGGAACGAAACGAGTGATTTCAGTAATCTGGAAGTTGAACTCACCCTTGTGGTTCAAAGCATCAGCCTTCTCCACCTTCAGCAGGGAAGTCAGCTCAGCCTCGTTGTTATCGTAAGCCACCGATGGATTGAAAGTCACGATATCGTTTGTCTTCACACCATCAAAGAGCTTCTTCTGGTCGTCGTTCTTGAAGTACTTAGGCAACATCACCACATTCTCAGCCGTCACAGGAGTCTCCACATCCAACTCAGTGATGACACCCTTAATCATATCGTTGTCCTCGTATGAATCCACCTTCTCATACTTGCCACCACGCTGACGGTACATCTCCACCTGATTCTCCACCATCTGATCCGTCACATCCACATTGTAGTAGTCAATCTTGTCCTTCTTCGTCAGCGCCACCTCAAACTCAGGTGCAATCGCCAAGTCGAACTTGAAAGTGAAGCTTTCGCCCTCCTTCAGGTCCACGTTGTTGTTATCCTCAGTGGGCAGAGGTTCGCCCAGCATGTTAATCTTGTTCTCACGGATATAACCGAAAAGACCGTCCTGAAGCACCTTGTTCACCTCTTCGGCGAGGATGCTCACGCCAAACTGCTTCTTAATCAAGCCAACTGGCACCATGCCTGGCCGGAAACCGGGCATGTTCATTTTCTTCTTTGCGTCCTTGATAGCCTTCTCATACTTCTCCGTATAATCGGCAGGCTCCACAACAGCCGTGATGATCGCATTTACCTTGTCAATGTTCTCTACTGAAATGTTCATATCTTTACCTTAATTTATTGAGTTTCTTTTAAATCGGCTGCAAAGTTACAACTTTCTTTCCGATTGACCAATTTTATGACCAATTAAATGTGTTTTTGGCGAAAAGTTCTCACCAAAGAAACAAGACAAGCATGACAATTTACTGGATAGTTAAAAAAAACTTTTTTCCTAACGAGGGAAATAGTTTTTCATCACTAGGCAGCAAAAAACTCAGGCAAGTGTGAACAATGCGGAGAAGAGGTACCCTATCCGTTGGAAGAGATTTAATTCGTTGGCAAAAATCAGGAAGATGCCCAGAGGGGCAATGTATCGGATGATGAAACGATAAGTGGGATAGAGAGGAGAACGAAGGGTGCCATTGTTGGTCATTTCGGCACGTAGCACCTTTTCATCCACCACCCAACCAAGGAAGATGCACATGAGCATACCACCAATGGGCATAATGAGTTTGGCAACGAGGAAGTCGAAGAGATCGAAGAAGCCCAAGCCGAAGAGGGTGACATCCTTCCAATCGCCAAAAGACCACGAACAGAAGGTACCCAACAGCATACACACCACACTGACAATCACAGCTGCCAGAGGACGTGAAAGACGCAGGTTCTTGTGGAAGTAAGCAGCAGACATTTCCAGCATGGAGATGCTGCTGGTCAAGGCTGCCATCACCAGCAACAGATAGAAGATCAACGAGAAAAGGTATGCCAACCAAGGAATGTCGCCAAACACCTGTTGGAAAACGTTGGGCAAGGTGATGAACACAAGCGAAGGACCAGCATCGGGTTGCAACCCTTGAATGGAATAGACGGCAGGGAAAATGATGAGTCCGCTGAACAGAGCCACCAACGTATCGATGCTGGCCACACTGAGACCATCCTTCATCAAATCCACATCCTTACGGAAATAGCAGGCATAGGTACAGAGGCATCCCAAACCCACGCTGAGTGAGAAGAAAGCCTGCCCCATCGCACTGAGAATCACAGAACTGGTGACTTTGGAGAAATCGGGCTTAAAGAGGAAGGAAAGCCCAAGACTGGCATTGGGAAGTGTGAGCGAACACCCCACCAACACGAGAATGAAGATAAACAGGAGGGGCATCATGATTTTCGCACCTCGTTCGATGCCCTTCTGCACGCCAAGCGCCACAATGCCACACGTCAACACAATGATGATCGCCATCCAGATGACGGGTTGCAAAGAATCGGAAGAGAAGGCCACAAAGTCATTGGTGAATGCCTCGGGGGTCTTACCTGAAAAGCCATCCATCAACGCCTCATACATATAGTAGAGCGTCCATCCAGCCACCACAGCGTAGTAACTGAGCACCAAGAAGCCACTGACCACAGGCACCAAGCCCATCCATTTCCAACCTCGACGACTGCCTCCCATCTTGTGGAAAGCATCAGTGACATCGCTGCCTCCATATCGGCCAATCGCAAACTCTGTGACCATAATGGGCACACCCAACAGCAACATGAACAGCACATAAATGAGGATGAAGGCTGCACCACCATTGGTACCGACTTCCGTAGGGAATCGCCACACATTGCCCAACCCCACAGCGCTTCCAGCCGCTGCAAGAATGGCGCCCACCTTCGAAGCAAATATGTTCTTGTTACTGATCATACTACCGAATATGATAAATCGTCCAACGGGTTGGTTAATTTCTCAATCGCAATTTCCACTCTTCGCCATATCGCACCATCTTCTGTGAACCCACCTCCGTGGTGTTGTCGGCAAAGGTGTACTGATAATAAACTGTACAGATACTATCTCCCTGCATCTTGGCATCCACTATATCTATCGACACCACAGCTGCCCGTTCAGAACGTCGCCAACCCAAATGCTGACGCAGGACATCTTTCATCGAGGCTATCTGAGCAGAATCCATATCAGCACCAAAATCAACATGTTGCAGATAGGCATCATAATTCTCCGCATTCAACGCTTCCAATGCCTTCTTCAATGTTGCTTCAGGCTCATGTTCCTTCTCCTGACAAGAAGCCAGGCATAACAAGAAAGAGAAGATAAAGATATAACGAAATAACGACATGGCAATAACCTTGACCCTTACTGTTAACTCTCAACTTTATTTCTGCCTGATATACACGTTGATTGGTGTTCCCTTAAAGTTCCAATGCTCACGTATCTGATTCTCCAAGAAGCGCTTGTAAGGCTCCTTCACATACTGAGGAAGATTCGCATAGAACACGAACGAAGGCACCCTCGTGTCGGGTATCTGCATCACGTACTTGATCTTGATGTACTTACCCTTCAGCGATGGGGGCGGTGTTGCTTCAATAATTGGCAGCATCACCTCGTTCAACTTCGCTGTTGACACCTTGTTGGTACGTGATTTATATGCCTTCTGAGCCTCTTCCAACACCTTGAAAATGCGTTGCTTAGTCACAGCCGATGCAAAGATGATGCTAAAATCGACAAAAGGAGCAAAGCGGTCACGGATGGCATTCTCGAAATGGCGAATCGCCTCGTTCGACTTCTCCTCCACCAAGTCCCATTTGTTTACCACCACAACAAGACCTTTCTGGTTCTTCTGTATCAGCTGGAAGATGTTAATGTCCTGACCTTCAATGCCTCGCGTAGCATCCACCATCAGCACACACACATCCGAATTTTCAATGGCACGGATGCTCCTCATCACAGAGTAGTACTCCAAATCCTCCGTCACCTTATTCTTCTTGCGAATACCTGCCGTATCCACCAGATAGAAGTTGAAACCAAACTTCTCATACTTCGTGTAGATGCTGTCACGTGTCGTACCTGCAATGTCTGTCACCACATTACGGTTATCATCCAAGAAAGCATTGATGATGCTCGACTTGCCCGCATTCGGACGACCTACCACTGCAATTCTCGGTATGTCCTCCTCTATCACTTCCTTCATCTCCTTCGTAAAGCTACCCACCACAGCATCCAGCAAATCGCCCGTACCAGAACCTGTCAGCGAACTGATGCAGTAAGGGTCGCCAAGACCTAAGCTATAGAATTCTGCTGCGTCATAGCGATGCTCGTTGCTATCCACCTTATTCGCCACCACAAACACTGGCAACTTGCTTCTGCGCAAGATGTCTGCCACCTCTGTGTCGAGGTCGGTCACACCTGTACGCACATCCACCATAAAGAGAATGACATCACACTCCTCGATGGCGATGAGCACCTGACGACGGATTTCCTCCTCGAACACATCGTCTGAGTTGACCACCCAGCCACCTGTATCCACCACAGAAAACTCCTTGTTGCCCCACTCACACTTGCCATACTGACGGTCACGTGTCGTACCCGCCTCATCACTCACAATGGCGTGACGAGTCTTCGTCAGCCTATTAAACAAGGTCGATTTACCCACATTGGGACGACCTACTATTGCCACTAAATTTGCCATAACGCTTTTCCTTTCCGTTTTTTGTTCACTCGGGATTATAACCAAAGAGATTCAGTTCTTTCGTGGAGTTTCGCCAATCCTTATCCACCTTGACGAAGGTCTCCAAATAGATGCTCTTGCCAAAGAATTTCTCGAGACTCTTACGAGCTTCAGTGGCCACTTTCTTCAGAGCCTTACCCTGATGACCAATAATGATGCCCTTCTGGGAATCACGCTCCACATAAATGACAGCATTGATGTGAATATGTGTCTTGTCTTCCTTGAAACTCTCCACACCCACCTCTACAGAGTAAGGGATTTCCTTGTCGTAGTAAAGAAGTATCTTCTCACGGATGATTTCTGTGACGAAGAACTTGGCAGGTTTGTCAGTCAGCTGGTCTTTATCGAAATAAGGAGGACACTCAGGCAAAAGTTCCTTGATGCGATCCAGAACTGGCTGAACATTGAACTTATGCAAGGCAGAGATGGGCAGTATCTCGGCTTTAGGCAAGGTCTCATGCCACTGCTCCACCAATGTCACCAGGTTTTTCTCATCCGTCAGGTCAATCTTGTTGATGAGCACCAGTACAGGCACGTCCATTTGTGCCACTTTCTGCAAGAAGTCGGCATTCTTGTCTATTGTCTCCATGGGGTCGGTGACATAGAGCAGCACATCGGCATCGACCAATGCACTCTCGGAGAAAGCCAACATGGACTCCTGCAACTTGTAGTTGGGCTTCAATACACCAGGCGTGTCAGAAAAGACAATTTGTGCATCATCGTCATTGATGATGCCCATGATGCGATGGCGCGTGGTTTGTGCCTTGAAAGTGGCAATGGAGATTCTTTCGCCAACGAGAAGATTCATCAGCGTCGATTTCCCCACATTCGGGTTGCCTACGATGTTTACAAAACCTGATTTATGCATGTATCGTTTCTTTAATGAAAAGAGGCGCACCGTTTTGTGCGATGCGCCCCTTCTTTATCTTACAATTCTCTCATTTGTTTATTTCTTGCCTCTCTTAGCGTACCATTCTTCACGGCTAATCACTCCCTCCTTGTAGAACTCGGCTGGAGTGTCGGCAAACTTGCTGCCATCGTAGCCCCAAATCATATAGCTTGCGCCCCATGTGAAGCCTGCGCCGAAAGCAGTGAAGATCAGCTTGTCACCCTTCTTGAGCTGTGGCTCATACTCCCACAAACAGAGTGGAAGTGTACCACCAGAAGTGTTTGCCATGTGGTCAACGTTAATCATTACGTGGTCTTCCTCTACGCCGATACGACGGGCAACAGCACTTTCAATACGAACGTTTGCCTGATGAGGAACAATCCATGCAATGTCGTCCTTGGTGAGGTTATTACGCTTAGCCACCAGCTCCACAGCATCAGACATATCTGTCACAGCGTGCTTAAACACGGTGCGACCTTCCTGATAAACATAGTGGAGACGCTGGTCAACCGTCTCATGGGTAGGCATATTGGCTGAACCGCCTGCC
>JAGAAZ010000079.1 GCA_017614895.1 Bacteroidaceae bacterium
TAGGCCACAGATACAGATTGTCAAAACCAGTATCCTGATTCTTCTCTTTTCCATCTTATGTTGGGTTAATTACTTATAATGCTGCGCCACGATAGAATTCCAGGATCTTTTGGCGGAAGAGGAAGGTGTAGCGTGATTGGAGGGCGGTGCTTTCTGCCTTCTGAAGGGCGGTTTTGGATTCCTGATATTCTGTGGCTGTGGATTTGCCGTTCTCGTACTTCTTCTGCATGAGGTTGAAGGCTGTCTGGGAGGCTGCCAAGGCTGCATCGCTGCTGACGCATTGCTTCTGGGCAGCGAGGGCATTGTAGTAGGCTTGCTGGATTTCCTTGTAGAGCGCCTTCTGGGTCTCTTCGAGTTGGTATTGCTGGGCTGCTACCTGCAGACGGGCTTGGCGAACAGCGTTGCGTGTGGCATAGCGGTTGAAGATGGGGACAGAGAGGGATACACCCAGTGATTGGTTGAAGTTGTCATCCATCTGCTTGCCAAACGGGTCGGCCTTGAAGCCTGAGGTCTTGTAGTAGTTGCTGCCCATACCTGCTGAGAAATGGACGGAAGGGTAGTGCCCTGCCTGTGCGATGCGGACACCCCTTTCGGCACTCTGCACACTGAGTTTTCCTGCCTGAATCTGGGGTTTGATGTTGAGGGCTTCGGCATAGATGGCATCGGGTGCCGTGAGTATGACCTCAGAAGGATTGTCGATGGTCGGTGCCTCGATGTCGAACTGCTCAGGGGTGGGGAGTTCGAGCAGTTGGGAGAGGTCGAGCAGGGCGAGCATGGCTGAGTTCTGCTGCTGGGTGAGGGAGAGTTCGTCGGCTGCCACATGTGCCTGAGCTTCCGCCAAATCCGTTTCAGCGATTTTTCCGTTGTGGAAGAGGATGTCAATGCGACGTGCCTGTGTACGGCTCAGTTCCAACTGATTTTCTGCCACCTTCACAAGATCTTTCTGATAGATGGCTTCGAGGTAGGCTGATGCCACCTGCATGCTCACGTTCTCCTTGGCTTTTTCGAGATCTGCCATCGCTGCTTGCAGGTTGAGCTTGTTCTGACGGATCTGGTTGGTGATCTGTCCACCAGTGTAGAGGGGCACGTCAGATCCGAGGTTGAACGAGGTGCTTTGTGTGTTGCGATTGGCATAGGTGTTGTTGCTGGTCAATCCGCGTCCGAAGCCCAGGCTCTCGCTGGCTGATGCCTGCAGGTTGGGCAGTCGGCTGTTCTTGGATGTGCTGAGCGACACCTTCTGATTCTGCACGTTATTCTGTTGCAACTTGATGTTGATATTGTGTTCGATGGCATAGTCGATGCACTGGCGCAGGTTCCAAGGAGAATTGAAGTTTTTTTCTTGTGCGTAAGCGGAGGCAGTGGTGAGTGCACAAATTATATAGACATAAATTTGTTTCATTGCAACTTCAATTTTTTAATTTTTCGATTCATCAATTTTCTCAATGCCTCTCACTTTGCTGCCCACTTCCAGTCCTTTCTTGATTTCGATGTTGATGCCGTCGCTGATGCCTGTGGTGACAGCGCGACGTTCGAACTTCTGCTTGGAGGATGTATTGTCGGTGAGCACATAGACGTAGGTGGAGTCACCTACAAACTCGAGGGATGCCTCTGGCACGCAGATGGTCTTCGTGGCACGTTCGAGCACAATCTCGGCATTGGCGCTGTAGCCGGCACGTATCTTCACGTCGTTGGGCAACTGGATGGCAGCCTTGATCTCGAAGAGGTTGGCACCGTTCTCCTCCACCGCCTTGGGAGCGATATATTCGAGGGTGCCCTTGAGCTTCAAATCTTGGATGGCACCCACGGTAATCTCCACAGGCATGCCGGTGATGACTCTGCCCACCTCGGTCTCGTCAATTTTGCCTCGGAAGATGAGGTCCTGCATGTTGGCAACGGTGGCGATGGTGGTTCCGTCGTTGAATGAGTTGCTCTGAATGACAGAATTACCCACCTTGACGGGCACATCGAGCACGATGCCGTCGATGGTGGAACGGATGAGGGTGGTGCTCATCTGGGCATTGCTGAGAGAGATGCCGTCCCTGACGATATGGAGGGCGTCCTTGGCGTTGTTCATCTCCATCTTGGCATTCTTCAGCGCCACTTCCGACTTTTCGTAGTCTTCTGCGCTGACCACCTTTTCCGTGTAGAGATTCTTCATGCGGTCGAAGTCCGTCTGTGCCTGCTTGAGGGAAATCTCAGCCAGCTTCACACGATTCTCTGCGTTGCTGAGGTTCGCCATATCGGGGATGACCTTCACTTTGGCAATCACCTCGTCCTTCTTCACCACATCACCAGCCTCCTTGTAGAGTTCTGTGATGATGCCAGAAATCTGAGGCTTGATGTTCACCTCGTCACGTGGCTCAATCTTACCCGTGATGATGGTGGTCTTCTCGATGTCGAGCACCTGCGCCGTGTTGATCTCGTAGGTGGTCACTTTAGGCACAGACTTCTGGTATAGGAACACGAAGGTGCCAATGAACACTGCTGCAATGAGGGCGATACCAGCCCATCTCATGTACTTTTTCATATCTTATTATTTATTATTATTCGTCTCTAATCGCATCTACAGGCTTGATTGCCATAGCGCGAATGGTGGGTGCCAATCCTGCCAATACACCTAAGAGTGCCAGCAGGGTGGCGGCTCCGATGGCGATGCCAAAGGAGATTTGGAAGGTGGCGCCAGAGGTGTCATCCTTCAAGGCTCGTTCCACCAGTTGTAAGACCATCACGGCAAAGGTCATGCCACTCATGCCTGCCACGAGGGTCAGCACGATGGTCTCGCTCATGATCATGGTCAGGATGTCGGTAGGGGTGGCTCCAATGGCTCGTCGGATGCCGATTTCTGTGGTGCGCTCCTTCACAGTGACCACCATGATGTTGCTCACACCGATGGCGCCTGAGAAGAGGGTGCCCAAACCAATCAGCCACACCAGAATGCTGACCCCTTGGAAGAGGGTGTCAATCATCGCGAAAATAGCTTCTGCATTCACGGTCATCACAGCCTGCGTGTCGTCAGGATGGATGGTGTGGATGCGTTTCACCACAGCTTCCACCTTCTTCTGAATGTCTGACATCTTGTAGCCCTCACGAGCTGTGAGACAAAGGACGTCCACCTTGTTGCCTCTGTTGTAGGCATGTTGCATGGTGGTGTAGGGAATGTGTACAGTTGTGGTGGCGTTGCCTCCAATGCTGACACCTCCCTCGCTCTTGCCACAGATGCCCACCACCTGGTAGTGGATGCCATCGATGATAATGAACTTGCCCAGGGCATTTTCGTCGGTGGTGAAGAGTTCTTCCACGATACGGCTGCCAATGGTGCACACCTTTCGGCACTTGTTGACATCCACATCGTTCAGGGCACGTCCCTTTCGTATCTTGGGGTCGTCAATCTTGTCCACATCAGGAAACTCTCCCTTGATGGTCACGCTTGATGTGTTGGTGCCGTATGCAGCTGAACCTCGCCAGTTTGAGATGGTGGGGGAGATGACCTCCAATTCTGGCACAGAGTTACGAATCAGTTCCACGTCGCGTGTCTCAATCGACCACATACGTCCCTTCTTGAACCCCTTGTATGCCTCGCTGGTGGGCGCTGCCATCATGAAGCCTGAGTTGTTGGCAAAACCTGCGAAGTTGTTGGCAAGCGTGGATTCCAGTCCTCGTCCACCACCCATCAGCAGCAGGAGCATGAACACACCCCAGAAGATGCCGAACGCTGTCAAGAACGTACGGGTCTTGTTGCGAGCGAGGGCACTGAATATCTCACTCCATTGGTCGCTGTCGAATCTTATTCTCATCCTCTCAATGCTTCTATAGGTTTCACTTTGGCTGCCTTGCTGGCAGGGAAGAATCCAGCCAATGCACCAGCGATGATCATCACGATGGTGGCGTGGATGCAGGTGCTGATATCGACAGTGGGGTCAACGAAGATGGAGGACTGGAAGAAGCCCATGTCCACTGTTTGGTTGCCATAATAGTAATCCATGCCTTCGCAGAAGATGACGCCCAGCAACATGCCGATATAGCCGAAGATGGTGGTGATGACGATGCTTTCGAGCACCACCATGCTGATGATGTTCCAGGGTGTGGCACCAATCGCCTTGCGGATGCCAAACTCGTGGGTGCGCTCCTTCACGGCAATGAGCATGATGTTGCTCACGCCCACGATGCCACTCAGCAGGGTGAGCAAACCCAGAATCCAGAAGGAGGTGTGGAGAATGTTCTTAGCTTTGGTCATGTCGGCATTCTCGCTGGCAGAGTTGCGAATCCAGAGGGCAGAACGGTCTTCAGGTGCGAAGTCGTGTTTTGCCCCCATCACCTTGCGGAAAGCTCTCTCGAAGGCGTCATTCTTCTCTTCTGTGTCGAGGTTCCTCGATTTCAGTTGCAGCTGGTCGATGTCGTAGCCCTTTCCGTAGATGGTCTTGAGGGTGGTGAAGGGCGCATAGAAGTCGTTGCCGCTCATCATGCCATCATCCTTGTAGATGCCCACCACTGTGAAGGTGATGCCATCAATGCGTACCTGCTGGTTGATGGCTCTCTCGCCATGCTTGAAGAGGTCTTCACGATTCTTGTCGCTGATGACGATGACCTTGCGTTGTTCGTCAAGGTCAATCTTGTTGATGAAACGTCCCTCCATCAGTTGGATGGCTTCCATATCTTGGGTGGCTGGTCGTGCACCTTGCAGCGAGACGTTGTTCAGGTAGTTCTTGCCAAAGGAAGCAGCATTGGCTGTGTGGCTGATCTGTGCAATGACAGAACTCAGTTCGTTGGGAAAGTTGCTGAGGGTCACTTCGCTGTCTGTGTCGTCCAGTTTGATGCGACGTCCCTCCTCAATGCCGTTATATGGTTTGGACGTGAAGCCAGGAAACACACGGATGGCATCAAAAGAAAAATGTGCGCTTGCCTCCTCGAAAGTGTGGATGATGCCGTTGCTGGTACCTTGCAGGATAATCAGCAGGAAGATGCCACACGCCACAGCAAATCCTGTAGCGATGGAACGCAACTTGTTACGGCTCAATGAACCCAATATTTCTCTGAAAATCTCAATCATGCCCAAATCTCTAGTCTTTCAACTTCTCTCCCCTAAACAGGGGAGTCGGAGGGGTCTTACACAATCTGCCCGTCCACAATATGAATCGTTCTATTTGTTTGTGCTGCCACATCTGCCTCGTGAGTCACCACAATGATGGTGAGTCCTTGCTGATTCAGCTCTTTCAGCAGCTGCATCACCTCCACAGTGGTCTTGCTGTCAAGCGCACCTGTAGGCTCATCGGCCAAGATAATCTGTGGGTGTGTGATGAGGGCACGGGCTATGGCGACACGCTGTTTCTGACCACCCGACATCTCGTTAGGCAGGTGGCTTGCCCAGTCGCGAAGCCCCACTTTGTCGAGATATTCCATCGCAATCGCATTACGTTTCCTGCGACTTACACCCTGATAGAAGAGGGGTAGGGCGACATTCTCCAATGCGTCCTTGTAGGGAATGAGATTGAACGACTGGAACACAAAACCAATCATGCGGTTTCGATAACCTGCCGCCTTGGTTTCGCTGAGGTCTTTGATGAGGGTGCCATTGAGCGTGTATTCCCCTTCATCGTAGTCGTCGAGAATGCCGAGGATGTTGAGCAGTGTGGATTTGCCCGATCCAGATGCTCCCATGATGGCGACAAACTCCCCTTCTTTTATTTCGAGGTCAATACCCTTCAAGACGTGCAAGGGTTGTGCGCCCTTGTACGTCTTGTGGAGTCCTTTCAGTTGAATCATCATAACTTATATGCTGTCAGCTTGCTCTGAAAGTGCTTGGTCAATAACTTTCATCAGAGAGTCCGCCTTGAAGGTGAGTACGCTGTCAACATTCTTTTTTACGCCTTTCAGATAATCCTTTGCCTTTTGAGGATCACCAGCGTTCATCGCGTCTTCAGCACAATGGTAGTAGCTCCAAGAGATAGTTTGAGGAGTGTCGCATGATACGAATGATACTGTTGCGATGATTGCCAATGCTAACAGTTTTGTATTTTTTATTGTTTTCATATTGTTACTTGATTTTGATGTTGCCACTCACCTGAAGTCTGCGAGAGTCGAGGCTGGCCTTGCCAAAACTTTGTTTGGTCAAGTTCTTGCATTTACCCTTCAACTTCACTTCGCCACTTCCGCCTACGCTGACATTGAGGTTGTCGCACTTGACATCGAGGTTGGCTTCACCATCGCTGGTCAGTTGCAGGTCAATGTTTTTGGCCTTGAGGTCTGTGGTGATGTCACCATTGCCGTCCATCTGGATGGTGGCGTCCTCACAGCTGAACTTCTTGGTGATCACATCACCATCTCCATTGATGATGACGCGCAGCTTGAAGCAATTCACATGAGGGGCTTCAAAGTCACCATCACCATTGATTTCGATGTCGAGGTCGTCCGTGAAGAAGTCGTCACCTTTGATTTCAAGGTCGCCATCCCCATTCACCTTCACGCTGCGAAGGTTGGGCACTGTGATGTTGAGCTTGATGCTGGGCAGGTTACGAGCAGCATTCTTGGTGATGACATGAAGGGTGTTTTCGCCTTCCTTCTGCGCTTCCTCCACTCGGATGTCGTTAGCCTCGATGGCTTTCTCGTTACCCGTCACCTCCACACTGAAGTCCTCGCCTTGACGCAGATCGATGTCGGCATTACCATCCATCACGATGTGGACAAAGGGTTCCAGTTCGAGGGTTTTGGTCACGACTTTTCCCCATTTCTCGCTGTCGCGAAAATAATCCTTGCCGTTTGTTGACTTGATCATTTGTTGCTTCTCCTCGTGCGTGAAATTGCAGGAGGTGAGGCTGAACGTGGCAAAGGCGATGCTGATAGCGATGATGTACTGATAGCGTTTCATTGTTATTGATTCTTTTGATAGTTGATGATACCTTCCGTCAATTCGTTCATGCTGATGTTGAGATTCGCCATCTGGCGTGCCACATCGGGCAGTGTCTCGTTCATGAACTCCTCGCGTTTCATCTGCAGGATGGCGGTCTTTGCCCCTACTGAGACGAAGTAACCAAGTCCGCGCTTCGTGTAGATGATCTCTTTGTTTTGCAGCCAGTCGTAGGCACGAGCACAAGTGTTGGCGTTCACCTCCACTGTGGCGGCGTACTCTCTCACGCTGGGGATGCGCTCGTCTTCGAGCAGCTTTCCTTGCAAGATGTCGTCGCAGATGAGGTCTGCGATTTGCAAATATATGGCTTTATTGTCTTTGAATCGCATAATTTTCACATTATTTATTAAAAGATGA
>JAGAAZ010000080.1 GCA_017614895.1 Bacteroidaceae bacterium
GTCACGAACGGAATAACAGAAGGGTACGTCAACAAGCTGAAAGCCGTGAAGCGAGTGATGTACGGGAAGGCTGGAATCGAACTGCTGAAGAACAAACTCGTGTTGGAGCATATGCTCTTCAACTAAATTGAAGAAGATCCCTTAAGGGTAGCAAATTTTAGCTACCTAGTTAGGGAAAACTATTTCCCCAGTTAGAGCGTAATCCGTGTTCAAAAAGTATTCGTGTCATTCGTATTCAAAAAAATTTCTGTGATATCCGTGCCTTCTATGTGAGAAAAAGAAAGAGGCATTCTCATCCTATGCCTAAAGTCATCGCAAAGATGACGACACAGATGTAGTTGAAGAAGATAATGCCCATGAAGGTATCCATGTCGCTCTTCATGTAACCAGAAGAAGTGAATTGCTCCGAGATGAAAGATTTCTTACCAATGCGTGAATGAACGAATCGTTCCATCAACCAATAGAACAAGGCTCCGAGGATGGCACCCACAATGAAACCCACACAGACATCACCCAGATAGTGAACGCCCAGATAGAGACGTGTAAAGGTGGTGGTGAGTGACCAGAAGAAGAGGGTGATGGTCACTTTGGGACTACGGAACAGCCACGAGAGAAACATCGCCACACACATGGTGTTGCAGGCATGACCAGAAAAGAAGCCGAAACGTCCTCCACGATAATCACGCACCACATCCACGAGATACATGAGCTGAGGATCTTGGGTGGGTCTCCACCGTTCCACCATCGGTTTGACGAGTCCTGAACAAATGCGGTCAGCCACAAAGATGAGCAAAGCAATGGTGACATAGACCATCACGGCCTCTTTCCAAGTATTATTCTTGAAAATGATGATGAGCAGCGCGATGATGACCAATGTCCACGAGAAGGTGTCAGTGACGGTGTACATCACGTTGTCCCAAAAGAGACTGTCGCTACCATTGATGGCCAACGTGAGTTGATGATCAAGTTCGTTCAGTTCGTTCATATATTGAGGTGAGAGGTGTAAGGTGAGAGATTAGATAATTTCGAGGGTGCTGACAGGTACCCAGCCCTGTTTGCCTTCTTCAAATTTAACTTCTAGCCATTCCTTCATCGAGCCATCGAGAATCTCCACCTTCGAACCTTCATGGATGAGGAATAGGTCGGTGCTGGTCTCGCTGGGCGAACTCTTCACCGTCACAGCAGGAGCCATGATGATGGCTGTATCACGATGAGTCAGGTCGGCATGTTGAGAAAGGGCTGCCAAATTAGCGATGAGGACGATCACCAACATCGCCATCGCTCCATACACTCCTATCTTACGAAGGGTCAACTGTGACATAAACGCATAGATGGTGATGCCCACCAGCATAAGAATGAATGCCACAATGCCAGTGATGGTCCAAGCGTTAATGCTCATGCAGTTAGTCAGGTCTCGCCACCAAGTGACAAAGAACATCTCAGATGGAGGAACCACCTTGTCGATGGTCTTTCCACGTGCCAAAGCAAGATTCGCACGGATGTCAGCATCACCTGGGTCAAGCAGGAATGCTCGTTCGTAATTGAGCACCGCCAAGGGAATTTCGTCCTGCTTATAGTAGCAATTGCCAAGGTTGTAATAGACCTCAGCCGCCACTCCCTCGTTCTTCAACACCGCTTCATAAGCAGCCGCAGCATCCTTATATTGCTCCTTCTCATACAGGGCATCAGCTTCTGCCTTGGATGCAGCAAAGGATACTAAAAACGAAAAACTAAAAACGAAAAGTGATAGTATCTTTCTCATAAGTTGTCCTCCATTTTACTGATGGCACTGATGGCACTGTTATACACATTCTCCATATTCTCATTCACATCACCTGGTGCATAACGGGCAAACTCGCAGTCGTTCAACACCTTCATGAACTGCTGTATCTGCTCGGCTGGCACATTGCGAGAGGTCAACGACTGTTCGATATTCTCTTTGTTCAAGGACTCCTGCGACATGTTGAACTTATCGCCCACATAGCCCCAAAGAGCACGGAGCACTTCATCGTAAAACTTACCTGTATCGTGCGAATCCAAGAGCTTCTTGGCAGTCTTCATACGTCTGAGTGCCACCTTGTTGGCCTTCCTTCCACGTGACAGAGCCACATTGGCATGAGCCTTCATCTGCTTACGTCCCAACACCATCACGATGATGAAGAGCAACAATGGCAAGAGGTAAGCCACCCAACATTTCCAGGTACCAAAGAAAGTGTCGCCAGGCTGATGTAAATCTACATCCCCCTTCTTGATGAAACGGATGTCCTGATTCAGCTGCTGCACATCCTGCTGCTGACCACTATAGTTGGACACGTTCTGACCTGCCCCACCCTTTCCTTTGTTCACTTTCAAGGTGTAAGCCTCCGTCTTGAGGGTCTTATAGGAACGAGATTCCGTGTCGAAATAGATAAATTCTGCGGCTGGTATCTCGTAGGTGCCTGCATGACGAGGTACAAACAAATATTCAAAGTCCTTCGTACCAGACAAACCTGAACGGGTGAGTTGGAAGTTGTCATTCACTTTGGCATCGTATGTCTCGAAGTCCTTCGGGAACTGCACCTCAGGAGTGGAGATAAGTTTCATATTACCACTACCCTGCACACTAATCTTCAACGTGACAGCCTCATTGGCATCCACCTCCTTCGTACTGATGCTGGAGGAAACGGAGAACTTACCCACAGCCCCAGAGAACCCTGCTGGCTTGGTGGGTAGTGGAGAAACATTGATGGTCAGGGTTGGTGTGGCGATTTTACGTTTCACCTCCGTGTAACCACTCTGGCCATTGAAGAAGGCCTCAATGGGGTCAAGGTTACGGTTACGGGTGATGACCACACCTTCGTAGGTGATGGCAGGAATGGTCAGCTTGCCCGATTTCTGTGGGAACAAGAGATACTGGCTCCAAATCACACTCCGATAGTTGCGCCCATTGTATTGCTCAATCGAGAATTCCTTGGTGCGTGGAAGAGGAATCTCCTGAATCTGGAAACCGTCCAAGGTGGGCAATTTTCCATCCAACTCTCTCAAATCCACCAACGTATATATCTTGTAAGTCACCAAGATAGCCTCCTGCTCATGCACAGAAGTGCGTGAGGCTGTAGCTGTCATGAAGAGATCCTTGGCAGAGATGTTCTGGGAAGAGGAAGAAGCGTCAGGAGCTGCGGATGAACGTCCACCACCAGCAGTGTTATTACTACCTCCACCAGCAGTGCCGCTATTGGAACCAGCACCACCAGACAAGACCCTGATTCGTGTAGGTGACGACTTCACCGTCTTCCCATCCACCTGCACACTGGCACTTCCGATGGTGAAGTTACCCACACTCTCTGCCATCAACACATAGGTGTAGATGATGCTGCTACTTTGTGAGGTGCGACCATTAATCATCTGGAAACTGCTCTGCGAAGAGGTGGCAGGTCCATAAATCACTTCAAAACCTTTGAAGTCTGGCGCACTGAAATGAGATACATTCTGTGTGTTGACTGTAAACTGCACCCTGAATTTTCCACCCACTTCAACGGTGGAAGGTGCTGACACACGGAGTGACACATCATCAGCAAAGGCGCTGAGGGAGAATGCCACCAAGATGAATATATGTATGAGTCGTTTCATTGAACTTTAACCTTTAACCCTTAACCTTTAACCAATTAAATCACCAGTCCTTTTCAAGGCTACGACGTTTATTGTTCTGATTCTTATTGACCTTGCGCTGCACGCCCTTCTCGTCCTGCTGGGCAGAGTTGAGAAGCTGTTCGGCTGCCTGATCACTCATGTCGTCCTTCTTCTGCTGAGGTTGAGGTTGCTGCTTTTGCTGCTGCTTGTCCTCATCCTTCTTCTGCTGGTCTTGCTGTTGTTGCTGTTGCTGCTGTTTGTCTTGGTCTTGCTTATCCTTGTTCTGATCATTATTATTCCCACCATTCTGCTGCTGGTCTTGGTTCTTCTTCAACTGATGTTGAGCCATCGCCAGATTGTAACGGGTTTCATCATCCTTCGGATTGCAACGCAGAGAACTCTTGTAGAAGTCCACAGCCCGTTGGAAAGCAGCTACAGCATTGCCGCCCTGCTGACGCGATGCTGCCATACCCTGTGCATACCAGATGTTGCCCATGTTATGGAAATTGCGAGCCTTACGCATAGGGTCGTTGGTGCCTATGGAATCTGCCTTCATGTAGTTCTCAAAAGCGGTCGAGTCCTTCATCTGCATCACATAGGCATTGCCCAAATTGTAATAGCCTTCGAAAGTGGGGTCTTTGGCGATGGATTTCAGGTACATCGTCTCAGCCTTGTCGTATTGCTTCTCACGATAGGCCTTGTTGCCCATGCGGATAAAATCACGGGCACTCTGAGCCGTCACCACTACAAACGGGAAACTAAAAACTAACAGTAATAATAGCTTTCTCATATCTAATTCAGCCCTCCTATTTTTACTTGAAAAGTTTGAATTTCGTGAACACATGATTCTTTCTCTCCATGATGCAGAACTCCACCACCAGCACGATGAACAGCAGCAATGCCACTGCCACAAACTGCTCGTCATATTCAGAGTACATCGACTGGGAGATGTCTTCCTTCTGCATCTTCTCAATTTCCTTCTCCAACAGCGACTGTGCCAAATTGGTCTGATCCACATGTACATACATGCCACCACCAGCTTGCGCGATGTTCTTGCCAATCTGTTCATTCAGTTTGGTAGTCACCACATTGCCTGAGAGGTCACGCTTATAAGTGCCATCAGTCATCGGGATAGGTCCACCCTGCTCTGTTCCCACGGAAAGGACAAAAATCTGGATGCCTTGTTTCCGAGCCTCCTTAGCAGCCTCAATAGCTCCTGCTTCATTGTCTTCTGCATCTGTAATCAGAATCAATGCCCTTCCCACATTGACATCTTCCTTTTTCGAGAAACCAGCTGTAGCTCGAGTGATCGCCTCAGCCACATTGGTTCCCTGAATGAAGATGGTCGCAGGATTGAGCTGGTCAAGGAACATCTTGGCTGATACATAGTCACTGGTCATGGGCAACAGCGTGATCGCACTTCCAGCGAACGCCACCAGACCCACCTTATCCTCATCAAACTGCTCAATGAGTTTGCTGACAATCATCTTCGATTTGTCCAAACGGCTGGGCCTTACATCCTGACACAACATCGAATTAGAGACATCCACGGCTATCGCCACCTCAATACCTGAGCGTTTCACCTCTTCATTCCTTGTTCCAAATTGAGGACGTGCCAACACCACTGCCAACAATCCCAACGCCAACATCATCAAGGCAAACTTGACATGACGACGGATAGGAGAGACGTCTGGCATCAACGACTTCATCAGTTCTGGGTCGCCAAACACCTTAAGCTGCTTCTTCATCCTGTACTGCACCAGCACATACACAGCTGTGAACACAGGGATGAGAATCAACAGATATAAGTATAATGGACTTGCAAATCTAAACACCTTAGTTATTTACTATTTGACAATTAAACGCTAAACTCTTAACCCTAAACACTAAACTAATCAGGGCAATCTCTTCAACACCACCGTTCTCAACATAATCTCCAGCAACAAAGCCACCAATGCAGCCAGAGCAAAGGGTTGATACAACTCTCCACGACGGCTGAACTGCTTGACATTGAACTTGGTACGTTCCATCTTATCGATGTCCTGATAAATGGCATCCAACTCCGCATTCTTCTGTGCACGGAAATACTGACCACCTGTTTCAGTGGAGATTTTCGTCATAGTCTCTTCATCTATCTCCACAGGCAGCATCGCTGTTCCACCTGTGGGCAGCGGATAAGGAGCCATACCGTTCCTGCCAATGCCAATCGTGTAAATACGAATGCCGTATTTCTTGGCAATCTCTGCCGCTGTCTGGGGAGAAATGTTACCTGAGTTGTTCACACCGTCAGTCAGGAGAATGATCACCTTTGACTTCGCCTGACTCTCTTTCAGTCGGAGGATGGCGTTCATGATACCATCACCAATAGCTGTACCATCATCGATGATACCACGTGCAGCCATATTGCAATCCACACTGTTGTAGAGGTTCATCAGCACCGTATGATCTGTAGTCAACGGACATTGGGTGTAGGCTTCTCCTGCAAACATCGTCAAACCCATATTGTCGTTAGGACGTTTCTCAATGAAACGCTGTGCAATCTCCTTCAATGCCTCCACACGGTTGGGCTTGAAGTCCTGTGCCAACATCGAGGTGGACACATCGACAGCCAACATGATATCAATACCCTCCACATCGGTGTTGCTCCATGAATGTCTGCTCTGAGGACGTGCCAAGATACACACCACCAGCGAAATCAGAATGATTCTCAACAGGAAGGGCAAATGCATCAGGTAAAGACGGAAAGTCTTGGGCACCTTCACGTATTTCGTGGTATCAGGTACCTTCAGCGATGGCAAGCTCTGCTTAAACCGCATGACATACCACACGATGTAAGGCACCAGCACCAACAGCAGCAGGAAGAATAAAGGATTCTTGAATTCCATCTTACTTCAAATAATTTAATCTTACCTCACACCTCATACTTCTCACCTCTTATAACGTCAACATATAAATTCTATAACCGACAAATATCAACACACCTATCAGCACCAGACTTGCTACCACAATGGAGCCAATCAGCGTCCACTTGGCGATTTTCGAACGTCTCTCCTCCACCACAATCACCTCTGGCTGCGGCTTCTGTTCAGGCTCTTCCAACTTCGTCTGGTTAATGTACTCAATGGCACTCACCAGGTTGCGGTCATTCTCATTGATGAGGGTGCTGTACTTGGCAAACTTCACCAGGTCAGCCGTCTGGAAGAGTTCACGGAGTTCATTGATGGCCTCCTCGTCATTCACCTCCTGCAACTTCTGGATAATCTCAAACGAGGTCATCTCCATCGCATTGAAGCCATAGCGTTCCTTGATGTAGGTACGCAGCGTATCAGTCAGCTGGGTGTAGTACTCCTTCGAGTCCTCACTCTGCCAAATTTTCTCCTCCTTGATTTGCTCAATCTTCTGCATCGCCACCTTATGAGGAGGTTGACGCTTCTTGTTGCGGATACGTCTGATGATCGGCTTATTGGTCTTCAAACGATAAATCACATAGCCCAACAGACCACCGATCAAGAGTGCCAACACAAAGAACCAGATGACTTCACGCCATTCAGCCCAATCGAATGGGGGTGCCAACTCCGCCTTGATGCCGAAGATACTGTCCCCGTGCAGAGTGTCAATCTCAAAGGTCAATACCTTCAGAGCTAACCGCTTCGACAGATAGTCCTTCCCATCCACCTTTACGTCCATCTCAGGAATCAGATAGAGGGCTGAATCAAAGGATGTGAAGTAGTATCGACGGCTGAGCATCATGCGTTGTCCATCATTCAAAAGGCTGGTATCTGTCTTCTCGGCACGAACAAATTCAATACCTGGAGCCACCTGCTGAAGGGAGTCCCATTCAGGCAGTTCCACGTTTGACTTGGCGTCAGCACTCACCTCCAAGGTCAAGCCAATTCGTTCACCGATATAGATGTCTGCCGAGTCCAATTTGGCATCAACCGTCACCTGAGCGTTTGCTTTCACAAAACACATCAAGCAACAGATTACCAATCCAATATATTTTCCAACAATCTTCATTTACGCTCTCCTCCTAAACAGATTCATCAATGCCTTCACATAGTCTTCATCCGTCCTCACAGAGATGTGGTCAATGTTCGACTTGGTGAAAGCGTTCTTCAACCAACCCTGATGACTCACCCACCATTCATGATGGGCACGACGTACAGCGCTGGAAGAGGTATCAATGAAGGTTTCTCCACCTGTCTCTGCGTCCAGCATCTTCACAATGCCCACATCAGGCAGTTCCACCATTCTGCGGTCATATATCTGCAAAGCCACCACATCATGACGGCTGTTGGCAATGGTCAACTGATTCGTATAATCCTTCTGGTCAAAGAAGTCACTCAACAGGAAGACGGTGCAGCGTTTCTTGATGGCGTTGGTCATAAACTCCACAGCCTGACCCACATCCGTCTTGTTGCTTTCAGGTTGGAAGGTCAACAGTTCTCTGATGATGAAGAGAATGTGCTTCCTGCCCTTCTTCGGAGGAATGAACTTCTCCACCTTGTCAGAGAAGAAGATGACCCCAATCTTATCGTTGTTCTGGATGGCAGAGAAAGCCAAGGTGGCAGCAATCTCTGTGAGCAAATCACGTTTGGACTGCTTCTGTGTACCAAAATCCAAGGAACCAGATACATCCACCAACAGCATCACCGTCAACTCACGCTCCTCCTCAAAGACCTTCACAAAGGGCTTACCGAATCTGGCAGTTACATTCCAGTCAATGTCACGGACATCATCACCATACTGGTATTCCCTGACTTCACTGAATGCCATACCACGACCCTTGAAGGCGGAGTGATACTCGCCTGCAAAGATATTGTTCGAGAGTCCCTTGGTCTTGATCTCGATTTTTCTGACCTTCTGTAACAGTTCTTCAGTTTCCATTCCTTCAAGAACTTCAATCCTTCAACTCTTTAATTCTTCAATTCTTTATGGCACTTCAACCTTATTCAAAATCTTACTGATAATTTCTTCGCTGGTCACATTGCTTGCCTCAGCCTCATAAGTAAGACCAATGCGATGACGGAGCACATCCTGAGCCACAGCACGGACATCCTCTGGAATCACATAACCACGATGCTTGATGAAAGCAAAACTACGAGCAGCCAAAGCCAGATTGATGCTGGCACGTGGAGAACCACCAAAGCCAATCAATCCCTTCAGCTCCTTCAGGTTGTACTTATCAGGATAACGAGTGGCAAACACAATATCAGCAATGTACTGCTCAATCTTCTCATCGAGATAGACCTCACGCACCACCTTGCGAGCCTCCTCAATTTCCTGAGTGCCCATCACAGGACGGATGTCCAGCTTCTCCTGCTTGATGTTCTGACGGATGATGGCCTTCTCCTCTTCCAAACGAGGATAGTCAATCACCACCTTCAACATGAAACGGTCCACCTGAGCCTCAGGCAGTGGGTATGTACCCTCCTGCTCAATGGGGTTCTGGGTAGCCAACACGAGGAAAGGCTTGGGAAGTTCGTAAGTCTGTGTGGAAATGGTCACCTGACGCTCCTGCATAGCTTCAAGCAATGCACTCTGCACCTTGGCTGGAGCGCGGTTGATTTCATCTGCCAAGATGACGTTGGCGAAGATAGGGCCCTTCTTTGCCTTGTACTCACCATCCTTCTGCGAATAAATCATGGTACCGATGACATCGGCAGGCAAAAGGTCTGGCGTAAACTGAATGCGGCTGAACTGTGCATCAATCAGCGATGCCAGTGTCTTGATTGCCTTTGTCTTTGCCAATCCTGGTACACCCTCGAGCAGTACATGCCCATCAGAAAGAAGTCCCAACAAAAGGGACTCTACCAGATGTTTCTGTCCGATGATGGCTTGATCCATGCCCGTCATCAGGTTTGTTACAAACGCCGAGTGGCGTTCAATCTTCTCGTTTAATTCTCTAATGTCAATAGCTTCTGCCATATCTACGATATTTTTATACTTTTTCTTATGCAAAGTTACACCATTTTGCCCATTTCTACACTCTCCGAAGTATTAAAAAACCTTGCATTTAAGAATAGTTAACCGATAAGGGCACAAGAATATAACCATCAGAAAAGCCAACCGCAACATAAAGGCTACGATTGGCTTGTTTGATCATGATATTGGAAACCCATTTATGGCAACTTCACCACTGCCCCGACAGGGATATTGTCAGGGTTCGCAAAAGTGTTGATGCGAAGGATGGCTCTAACGGAATCCTTGGTGCCATAGTACTTCTGAGAGATACGGGTCAAGGACTCACCACGTTGCATTCTGTGAGTCTTTGGGCGTTCTGGTTGCTGGGCAACCTCAGGCTTCTTCACATCCTCCGTCTTAATGCTATCAGCCTTCTGTGCCTTTGCCAACGAATCCTTGTCCACCTTCGGAGCAACTGGTTTCACTGGTTTTGCAGGCTTAGCAGGTTTGGCTGGTTTCTCCACCTTTTCCACTGGATGTACTTTCTCCACAGCCTCAATGTTTCGGTGGATGAGATAGATAAATACACCTAAAATTGCCACCAACAGAACAATCAGAAGGGAAAGCCACAATCTCTTCTTGTTCTTTTCCTTCTTCTGGGGTGTAGGCTCTTGGGATGCAGGCTGTTCAGTCATTACACGGTTGAAAGCCTCCTGACGCTTGTCTTCCTCGCTCACAGATTCTTCTTGTTTATCGCTCATGGATTCCACAGATTCCACGGATTTTTCCTCACTCACTATTTCATCATCATGATCTGTGTAATCTGTGCTATCTGTGTGACCTACCACCTCTGGTTCCACATTCTTCTCCAACCTTTCCAACAGCTTTTCCAGCCTCATCTTCTCCGCATTGGCCTTACGTGCTTCCTCCACAGCTGTTTCCATCTTCACCTTTGCCTCTTCATATTGCTGACGGATGTCCTCCACGCTTTCAGGGGTAGAAATGAGCATATCAATGCCGGCAAAGGCATCTTGTGGTGTCTCCACCTTTTCTGGCTCAGGCACTTGAATCAACTCCTCAATCTCCACAGGCTTTTCTTCCTTATCTTTCGCAGAAATCACAGAAACTTTTTCCTCAACGTTTTCCTTTATTTCTATATTATCTGTGCTATCGGTGTGACCTAAATCTTCCACCTTTTCCGTGCGCTCATTCAGCACCTCCAGTACTTTGTCTTCAGCTGTGAATGCCACCTTTTTATAGCCAGGTATGACGAACCGTTTACCTGTAGATACATTCACACTTTCTCGGTCATCCACTTCCACGAGTTTGAAGGTACCCAGTCCCTTGATTTTGAGCGTTTCTCCTGCCACCAGCGCTTCCACAATGGAGTCGAAGAATGCCTTGGAGAACGATTCTGCCACCTTCTTCTGCACCCCTGCTTTCTTAGCAAGTGTGTCGGCAATGTTTTGAAATGATAGTTTCTCGTTCATAGGCTATTCCTTGTTGAGTTGAGTCTTCAGGGCCGCACTCATCTTGTAGCTGAGTGTAGTCTTCGAAGGCACCACCAAATAGGTCTTGGAGGTGGGGTTGTAGATTCTGCGGCTGGCTTTCTCGCGAGGCTCAAAAGAGCCGAAACCCTGAATGGTCACGCTGTTGCCATTGGCTATCTCGTCCAGCACAGCACCAACCAGCGAAGAAGAAAGTTCCTTCACATCGTCCATCTCGAGATGGGTCTTCTCCGAGATTCTCTCTAAAAACTCTTTGTTCGTCATTTTTTCACTTTACCATATAAATCAAAATCGTCGGAATCAACGATTTGCACATTGTAGAAACATCCTTTCCTCAGCTGTCCTTCTGCCACAGGAATGAGCACTTCGGGATCAACTTCTGGTGAGTCAAATTCCGTTCTTCCCACATAATACTCCCCTTCTTTTCTGTCGATGATGACCTTCAGCGTCTTTCCCACCTTCTCTGCCTGCACCTCTGCTGATATGCCTTGCTGCAAGTCCATCAACTCACTCAACCGCCTCTGCTTCACATCGTCCGGCACTTCATCCATAAAGTTCTTCTGAGCCGGTGTGCCTTCCTCCTCCGAGTAGGCAAAGGCACCCATTCTGTCGAATCTTGCCCAACGGACAAACTCCTTCAATTCCTCAAACTCCTCCTCACCTTCTCCTGGGAAACCGACCATCAAGGTGGTACGAAGGGCTATGCCTGGAACTTCCTTTCTGATGCGTTCAATCAGTTCATAGGTCTCCTCCTTGTTCACATGCCTTTGCATGTTAGTAAGCACCTTGGTGCTGATATGCTGCAGGGCAATGTCCAGATACTTGCACACATTCTTCTTCTCACGAATTACCTTCAAGAGTTCCCAAGGGAAATTCATCGGGTAGGCATAGTGCAGACGTATCCACTTCACACCCTTCACCTCACTAATCCGCTCCACCAGTTCCGCTATCTTCTGTTCACCATAAAGGTCTAAGCCATAGTAAGTAAGTTCCTGGGCTATCAACTGAAATTCCTTCACACCCTCGCTGACCAGATGCTCCACCTCAGCCACGATGTCCTCCATCCTGCGGCTCTGATGACGACCTGTAATCAAAGGGATGGCACAGTAGGCACAATGCCTATCACAACCCTCCGAGATCTTCAGGTAGGCGTAGTGTTTTGGGGTAGTCAGACGGCGTTCAAACTGACGTTCCTTCTGATAAACCTTACCCAAGTCTTTGAGCAGTTCCGTCCAGTTGAACTTGCCATAAAACTTGTCCACCTGCGGAATCTCATGTCCCAGCTCTTTCATGAAGCGTTGGGACAGACAACCCATCACATACACCTGCTTCACACGTCCCTCCTCCTTTGCCTGACACAGCTCCAGAATCATGTTCACACTCTCCTCCTGCGCATCGGCAATGAAGCCACACGTGTTCACCACCACAATCTCACCCTGAGGGTTCTCGCTGTCATGCGTGACATGATAACCATTCAGTTCCAACTGACGGATCAGCCTCTCCGAATCCACCAGATTCTTCGAGCACCCCAAAGTGATAATATCTATCGTATTCCTTTTCATTCCCCAAAGAGTGAGTCCACAAACTCCTTCCGATTGAACGCCTGCAAGTCCTCCATTCCTTCTCCCAGTCCGATGTAGCGAACAGGAATCTTGAACTGGTCGCTGATGCCAATGACTACACCACCCTTCGCTGTTCCATCCAACTTGGTGATCGCCATCGAAGTGACCTCTGTAGCCTTCGTGAACTGCTTGGCCTGTTCAAAGGCATTCTGTCCAGTAGAACCATCCAGAATCAGCATCACATCGTCAGCCTCATAACCAGCAGCCTTCTTCACTGCGTTCTTTATCTTCGTCAACTCATTCATCAGACCCACCTTGTTATGCAGACGACCAGCTGTGTCAATCAACACCACATCAGCCTCATTCGCTTTGGCGGAACTGACAGCATCAAATGCCACAGCTGCTGGATCGCTGCCCATCTGCTGCTTCACCACCGGCACTCCTACCCTTTCACCCCATATGCAAATCTGCTCCACAGCAGCAGCACGGAACGTGTCGGCAGCACCCAGATAGACTTTCATGCCTGCCTCCTTGAACTGATAAGCCAACTTGCCTATCGTGGTCGTCTTACCCACACCATTCACACCCACCACCAAGATGATGTATGGCTTGTGACTCCCCTCTGGAATCTGGAAGCCCTCCGTATCATCCGTATTGTTCTCAGTCAACAGACCTGCGATCTCCTCACGCAAAATTCTGTTCAGCTCATCCGTACCCACATACTTGTCACGAGCCACACGCTCCTCAATCCTGCGGATAATCTCCAAAGTGGTATCCACACCCACATCACTCGTAATCAGCACCTCCTCCAGATTGTCCAGCACATCATCATCCACCTTCGACTTACCAGCCACAGCACGGGCAATCTTGCCAAACACGCTTTCCTTCGTCTTGGCCAATCCTTCATCCAGCGTCTCCTTCTTCTTCTTGGAGAACATATCAAAAAATCCCATAACCTTTTCCTTTCTTATATTTATAAAATACAAAGGTACAGAGTTTCAGCGAAAAAACAAAAAAACCTCCCCAAAAATTGGAGAGGTTTAGCGATTTTGCCCACAAAGCACCCTAAAAGTGCCCTGCAAGCCTATGTTTTAGCCACATTGAGCCGAAACTTCAGCCCACATGTCAGATTACTTGCTCATGTATTCCTTCACCATGTCGGCAGGAATCATCTTCTCGTCAAATGCGTATGCACCTGTCTTTGGAGACTTGAACATCTTGATGACCTTCGTGTAAGAACGACCATCCTTGTTCTGGAGGGTAGCGACGGTTTTCTTTGCCATAGTCTAAACTTATTTAATCTCCTTGTGCACAGTCATGCGCTTCAGGATTGGGTTATACTTCTTCAGTTCCAAACGGTCTGGAGTGTTCTTGCGGTTCTTTGTAGTGATGTATCTAGATGTGCCTGGAAGACCGCTATCCTTCATTTCTGTGCACTCGAGAATGACCTGCACACGATTGCCTTTAGCTTTCTTTGCCATAGTTCTGTTCTCCTTACTTTAAATGATTAGCCAATAACCTGGATGTCTTTCCATTCGCAGTGACCCTTAGCGACAGCCTGCTTCAAAGCAGCGTCAAGACCAATGCGGTTGATGATACGCAAACCTGCTGCACTCACCTTGAGCACAATCCAGCAATCTTCCTCTACATAGTAGAATTTCTTAGTGAACAAGTTGACATCGAAACGTCTCTTTGTTCTGCGAAGCGAGTGAGACACATTGTTACCCACAACAGACTTCTTACCTGTAATCTGACAAATTTTTGACATTTTCTTGTTATTCTTTTGATAATTTTCAAATCTAATTTTACTTGGAGAAGTACAGGTCTTCACGATTCCGGCAGGCCCGCAATGCCCACCTTGCGAAATTTGGAACGCTCAACCCTTTTTGTTTTTGAAAATTAGGGGTGTTTCAATATGATGTTGGGATTAGATATCCCTTGCCCTGCCACGGGCTATCTATCAAATCCTCTTTTTTATTACAGAACTGTAAGCGAACTCCCGTTCTTTCATTCAAAAGAGTCTTTGTGATCCGGTTGGGATTCGAACCCAAGACCCACAGCTTAGAAGGCTGTTGCTCTATCCAGCTGAGCTACCGGACCATCCTCTCATGGACTTCCGTCCTTCTCTCAGGCCTCATCCACTCGGAAATTTTACGTATGGCTCAGCCACACAAACATCATGCACGGACATAGCCCACGCAATTTGCGGATGCAAAGGTAGCGCTTTTTCATGACCCCACCAAATAAAACATCACTTTTTTTCATTCACCCCCACAAAAAACAAACAGATTGACCGCCGAAACGCTAAATCAACGCGTCTGCCAGCACTTTCAGGTCTTCGATGGTCTTTGCCTTGACGGTGGATTCCACTGTAACGATAGGCTCAATGATGGTGATGTTCTTCATCGCCTCCATCTGTTCACGCATCTTCTTTCCTGACATGGGTGCCCAGGTGCCGTTCTCCACAAATGCCACCTTGCGGTTCTGATAGGTCTTGATGCGAAGATGGTTGATAAAGTCTTCCATGATGGGCATGATGCCACCATCGTAAGTGGGGGCACAAAGCACCATACGATCATAACGGAAGGCGTCCTCCACTGCCTCATGAAGATCATCACGGGCAATGTCGGAAGTGGAAACTTTCACATCAGACTTCTCACGGATGATATCAGCCAGTTTCAACGCTGCCTGTGCCGTGTTGCCATGCAGAGAGCAGTAGGCAATGAAAATGCCCTCATTCTCAGACTCATACTTGCTCCATGTGTCGTAAAGTCCAATGTAATAACCCAAATCCTCAGAAAGGACAGGACCATGAAGTGGGCAAATCATCTGGATGTCGAGGTTTGCAACCTTCTTGAGGAGGTTCTGCACCATCGCACCATATTTTCCCACAATGTTGAAATAGTAACGACGAGCTTCACATGCCCACCCTTCGTCATCATCCTCCTCTTTACAGAGGGCTCCAAACTTACCGAAACCATCGGCAGAGAAGAGAATCTTGGTCTTCTGGTCGTAGGTCATCATCACCTCTGGCCAGTGAATCATGGGAGCCATGAAGAACTGGAGAGTGTGCTCGCCCAGGGAAAGGGTTTCCCCTTCTTTCACCACCTGAATACGGTTGCTGAAATCAGTTTCGAAAAAGCGTTTGAACATTGCCACAGCTTTCTGTGAGCAGACCGCAATCATGTTGGGATATTTCTCCATGATGTACTCCACACTGCCTCCGTGGTCAGGTTCCAGATGCTGCACAATCAGATAGTCAGGGGTCTTACCTGCGAGTGCCTTCTCCAGATTCTTCTCCCACTCAGTCGTCTTGGTAGCATCCACCGTATCCATGATGGCTACCTTCTCATCGTCAATGAGATAGGAGTTATAGGACACACCCAGTGGCACGTCGTACTGACCTTCGAAGAGGTCTATGTCAAGATCATCCACACCGATGTATTTTACACCAGATGCAATTGTATCGTATTTCATATTATTATTTCACTTTAATCTTTCTTGAATAGCCTTACTTTCAGCCTCATAGCCAGGTTTGTTGAGGAGGGCGAACATATTTTTCTTGTATGCCTCCACACCAGGCTGGTTGAACGGATTGACACCCAGAATCAAGCCAGAGATGCCACAGCCCTTCTCGAAGAAGTAGATGAGCTGACCGATGTTGTACTCATCAAGCTTCTCAATGGAAATCTTGATGTTGGGCACACCACCATCGACGTGAGCCAACTGAGTACCCAGTTCTGCCATCTTATTCACTTCGTCAATACGCTTGCCTGCAAGGAAGTTCAAACCATCGAGGTTTTCCTCATCAGAAGGAACCGCCAACGTGGTATTGGGCTTCTCCACAGAGATGACTGTCTCGAAGATGGTGCGTTCACCATCCTGAATCCACTGACCCATAGAGTGGAGGTCGGTGGTAAGGTCAACAGAAGCAGGGAAGATACCCTTTCCGTCCTTACCCTCACTCTCTCCATAGAGCTGCTTCCACCATTCACCGAGGTTGTGAAGTTTTGGCTGATAGTTCGCCATAATCTCAATCTTCTTACCACTCTGGTAGATAGCGTTACGAGTAGCAGCATAGACAGCAGCAGGATTGTCCTGACAAGGCACATCGAGACCACACTGCTTCTCCATATCCTGAGCACCCTTCACAAGGGCAGCAATATCAAATCCAGCCACAGCGATTGGCAACAGACCCACAGGCGTGAGGACAGAGAAACGACCACCCACATTGTCGGGGATGATGAAAGACTTGTAACCTTCCTTATCAGCAGTGGTACGAGCAGCACCTTTCTTGGCATCGGTAATGGCAACGATCACCTTCTTAGCCTCCTCCTTACCACGCTGGTCTTCACACATCTTCTTCAAGAGACGGAAGGTGATGGCAGTCTCAGTGGTGGTACCAGACTTAGAGATGTTGATGACACCAAACTTCACACCCTTCAGATAGTCAATCAGTTCAGAGAGGTAGTCCTCACCAATGTTGTTACCTGCAAAAAGGATACGTGGAGCTTTGGAAGGCTTCAACCAACCGAAGGTGTTGGAAAGAGCATCAATGACCATGCGGGCACCCAGATATGAGCCTCCGATACCAGCCACCACAACAGCTTCACAATTCTCCTGCAACACCTTGGCTGTGGCGTTCAACTCAGCAATAAACTCGGGTGTGATGGAACTTGGAAGGTGCATCCATCCCAAGAAGTCGTTACCAGCACATGTACCCTGCTCAAGAGCTTCCTGAGCAGCTTTCACCTGAGGCGCCAATGCCTCAATCGCTCCTGCCTTCACAAACGAGGCAGCTTTTGTAATGTCAATTTTCATAGTTATATTGGTTTTAATAGTTTTTTATCTCAGCGAATCGCTTAAAATCTTGATCTCAACCGTCGGAGAAATTTTCTCGTAGAGGATGTTATAGACAGCATCCAGAATCGGCATGTTCACATGATAACGCTTGTTGAGAATCTTCATGCAGTTGGTGCCATAATAACCCTCAGCAATCATCTCCATTTCCAACTGAGCCGTCTTGACTGAATAGCCCTGACCGATCATCGTACCAAACACACGGTTACGGGAGAAGTTGGAGTACATGGTCACCAGCAGGTCTCCCA
>JAGAAZ010000081.1 GCA_017614895.1 Bacteroidaceae bacterium
AAATATAAAAGATGATATTTATCCTGTATATAACAACCGCTACACAAAGCAGAAACCAAGTATTTAATTCTAAGGAATAAAGGAATCAAGGAAATCGATGCACAGCATCGACAAATATTCCCAAATTCCCAAATTCCTTAGACAAAAAAAACAAAAATCCACAGAATACACTAAAAACAAACAATATGGAATTAGATTTAGCACCACTGAATTTGCCAAGTGACAACGAACGTCCGTTCGTGATTGCTGGCCCATGCTCCGCCGAGACAGAGGAGCAAGTGATGAAAACGGCACGTGAACTGGCCATGAAGGGCTGTCACAACTTCCGTGCTGGCGTTTGGAAACCTCGCACCAAGCCAGGAGGCTTCGAGGGACATGGAGAACAGGCACTGCCCTGGATGAAGCAGGTGAAGGAAGAAACCCACATGCTCATTTCCACTGAGGTGGCTACCCCAGAGCACGTGGAACTGGCTCTGAAATACGACATGGACATCCTTTGGGTGGGTGCTCGCACCACTGCCAATCCGTTTGCTGTGCAGGCACTGGCTGATGCACTGAAGGGTGTTGACGTGCCTGTATTCGTGAAGAACCCTGTCAACCCAGACATCGAACTGTGGATTGGTGCCTTGGAGCGCATCAACCAGGCAGGTGTGAAGCGTATGGGTGCCATCCATCGCGGCTTCTCCAGCTACGAGCAGAAAATTTACCGTAATGCGCCCATGTGGCAGATTCCTATCGAGCTGCATCGCCGCATCCCTGACCTGCCCATCATCTGTGACCCATCACACATCGGTGGACGTCGCGAACTGATCGCCCCACTCTGCCAGCAGGCAATGGACTTGGGCTTCGACGGACTCATTGTCGAGGCACACTGCGACCCAGACAAGGCATGGAGCGATGCCAAGCAGCAGGTGACGCCAGAGGTGCTCGACTACATCCTCTCACTGCTCGTCATCCGTGACGAACACACCACCACTGAGGGCTTGACCAGCTTGCGTAAGCAGATTGACGAACTGGACAACCAGCTGATGGACATTCTTTCGAAGCGCATGAGAGTGTGCCGTGAGATTGGTCACTACAAGAAAGAGCACAATATGACCGTACTGCAAGCTGTCCGCTACAACGAGATTCTGTCAAAGCGTGGCGTACAGGGTTCCCTCTGCGGCATGGGTCCTGAGTTCGTTGCCAAGGTGTTCGAGAGCATTCACGAGGAAAGTGTCAGACAACAGATTGAGATCATCAACAAATGAAGATACTGATATTAGGTGCAGGTAAGATGGGGTCTTTCTTTACAGACCTGCTGTCGTTCGACCACGAGGTGGCGGTGTACGACATAGACCCCAAACGACTCCGTTTCATGTATAATACCCAGCGCTTCACGTCGCTGGAGGAGATTGACGCGTTTGAGCCCGAGCTGGTCATCAACGCCGTCAGCCTCAAATACACGCTGAAGGTGTTTGACCAGGTGATTCCACACCTCCCCAAGTCATGCATCCTCTCCGACATCTCGTCCGTGAAGACAGGCTTCAAGGAGTATTACGAGGCAAGCGGCTTCCACTATGTGAGCACGCACCCCATGTTTGGTCCCACCTTTGCCAACCTCGGCAAGCTGAGTGACGAGAACGCCATCATCATCAACGAGGGCGACTACATGGGACGTTGCTTCTTCAAGGATCTCTACTCCCGTCTGGGTCTCAACATCTTCGAATACACCTTCGAGGAACACGACCAGACCGTGGCATACTCGCTCTCCATCCCATTCATCTCCACCTTCGCCTTCGCTGCCGTGATGAAGCATCAGGATGCCCCAGGCACCACCTTCAAGCGTCACATGAAGATTGCCAAGGGCGTACTCTCCGAGGACGACACCCTCCTGCGCGAAATCCTCTTCAACCCCTACACCAAGGGACAGGTGGAACAGATCCGCAAGGAGATGAAGGAAATCATCGAGATCATCGACACGCGCGACGAGGAGCACATGCAGCAGTACTTGACCAAGATTCGCAAGAACATCAAGTAATACATTCCCTTCCCCTGAGATACGAAATCGATAACGTGAAGGATCAGGAAGAGGGAGAATCTTCTTCAAACGAATTAAATGAAGAATAACTAAAAACCTGATGCCTTTGTAGTCAAGAATAATCAAAAGAAAAAGAATATGAAGAAAACAATCCTAAGCATGTTGCTCACCTTGCTAACCATGTCGGCAATGGCGGACGTGAAAATCAACGCCACGAACTTCCCCGACGCGAAGTTCCGCAGCTATCTGCTCGACAGCTCGTATGGCAAAGACGGGGGGCTGACGGATGAGGAAATTGCGGGCATCACAACAATCGTGGTAAGCGATAAGGGCATCCAGAGTCTGAAGGGCATTGAGTTCTTCCCTGAGCTGACAATACTGAGTTGTAACATCAACGAGCTGACGAGCTTGGACGTGTCAAAGAACACGAAGCTGATAAAACTGTTTTGCGACAGAAACAAGCTGAAGACGTTGGACGTGTCGAAGAATACGGCGCTGGAAATGCTGGAGTGCGGCGGCAACCTGCTGACGACCTTGGACTTGTCAAAGAACCCGAGGCTGACCTATCTATATTGCCCCAACAACCAGTTGACGTCCTTAGACTTGTCAAAGAACCCGAAGCTAACATATCTGTATTGCTGCCAGAGCCAAATCAAGGGTGCAGCGATGGACCGGCTGGTGGGGAGCCTGCCGAAAGTGAGCTATGATGGCCGTATGTTCGTCATCCTTCACAAGGACGAGGGGAACGTGATGACCACCAAGCAGGTGGCTGCCGCCAAGGCCAAAGGCTGGAAGCCACAATATTTCGACGGCAAAGAATGGAAGGTCTATGCCGGCAGTGAATCTCGGTGAATGTTCACAAAAACATCATCATAGGCTCTCACTCCAGATAGGGGTGGGAGCTTTTTTTATTCCCATCATATATAAGATTCACATTGAACAAATAGTCTTTTCCCGTCAGATTTCACACTCGGAACTGCTAAAAACATGAAAAATTAGCTGCATTTCTATATTTTTCTTGGTACAAGCAATGCCGTTTGAAAGATTTCATGTATTTTTGCAATCGAATCTTTTAGGAAAAAGAGCCACAGTTTATCGGTACAACATTAAACTACGACAACAATTTGCACGATACAACGATGGCTGGCAGCTCATTCCCCGATTTGGGGCATGGGCGCTGGCGATATCCAATAGTATCGTGCAAGGGAGGTCGTAGTCCCAATGTTGACTGTTGTTTATCAAGAGTGTTCATTGCCTCTTTTTTTGATTTTTCACTAACAATGAAACATATTTTGAGATAAACAACATGAATAAGAATCATACAAATGACGAATTGGCAGAAAGTAAGACTCTCTTAGCCATGCAGAAGCTCCACTTTGTGCTTTTTGAGCCTCTTGTATCCAGTAAGAAGCCCCACTTTGTGCTTTTTGAACGTTTTGTATCCAATCAGAAGCTCCACTTTGCGCTTTTTGGACCTCTTGTATCCAATAAGAAGGCTCACTTTGCGCTTTTTGAGTCTCTTGCATCCAATCAGTAGCGTCACTTTGCGAAAATTCATCCATCATATTATTAACTAATCTAAAACTTTTGGCTTATGGCAACAAAAACATTGACTACTACTTACCTAATTCGCCTGTCGAACGCCAACCACGACGGTGTGACACAGCAAATCAGCGACCGCTTGACGGCATTTACCACCGACAACCAGATGCTCATCACGGCTCGGCAGGCTGTCGTCGCAGCACGTCAGGCAGAGGACATCGCCTACAAGCGTCTCAGTGGCAAGGACTATGCTTCGGAGGATTTGAAGAAGGAGGACGGACTGGAGGACAACTACATGTCCACCATCCGTGGCATCCTCAACGGACTGCTCTATCTGCCAGAAACGGAGCCCATGCGACGGAAGGCTCAGCTGGCGATGCAGGTGTTCAAGGATTTCGACTTTTCCATCAACGATGGCTTCGAGGCTGAAGCTCGCAAGATTCTCAACATGAACCAGCAGTGGCAGGCTGCCACCGACTACACGCTGGCAGAGCTGGGCATTGCCGACTGGGTGAGCAAGGCTGTGACCCAGGCGAACAAGGTGCTGCAACTGGTGAGTGTGCGCGTGGATCATGAGAGTGCCAAGGTGAAGGGTGAACTCGCCAATGCACGCAAGGCTACCGACGCAGCCATCCGTCAGGCATATGACGTCATCAACGCCCTCAGCGTGCTCCAGTCCAGCGAGTCGCTCAACGCCCTCATCACCGTGCTGCTCGGCATCGAGGAACGCGCCAAGCTCTACTACATCAGTGGCGCATCGGGCGCTGGCATCGACAAGCCCAAGGGTGGTGGCGACACACCCGACACCCCAACCCCAACTCCTGACCCGACACCCGACCCGAACTCCGGCGGCGGTGACAACGGCGGCAGTGGCGGCTTTGACACTGGCTCATAAGGTTCGCGCCTTTGGGCGCAACCTTGAGAAAATGAAAGAATGAAAAAATGAGAACATGAAAACTTCTGCGAAATCAGTTTAATCGCTCGCGAAGCGGGCTTGTAAAAAAAACATACCCCTTTGGGGTGATTAAGCAGATGAAACAGAGAAACGAATGAGTCACGACCGACTCATTCGTTTCTTTCGTT
>JAGAAZ010000082.1 GCA_017614895.1 Bacteroidaceae bacterium
CACAGATCCTTACAAGACCATCGAAGGGGCAAGTTATCTCTTGCAGACCTACCCCAACGCCAAGTTCAAAGGAGGACGTTTGGATAAATATGTGGATAGCGTAATAGCTGTCATTGCCTCAGGTCAGGAACCTGACGGTTATCTCTACACCTCACGTACCCAGAACCCCCAGCACCCTCATGAATGGGCTGGTACCAAACGCTGGGAACGTGTGGAAGACCTGAGTCATGAGTTCTACAATCTCGGTCATCTTTGTGAGGCAGCAGTGGCGCATTATTATGCCACAGGCAAGAAGAATTTCCTCAACGTTGCCATCAAGTATGCCGATTGTGTATGTCGAGAGGTGGGCGACAAACCTGGACAAGCCAGCGTAGTGCCAGGTCATCAGATTGCAGAGATGGGCTTGGCGAAACTCTACATCGCTACAGGCGACAAGAAATATCTGGATATGGCCAAGTTCTTCCTCGACAAACGTGGAAAACGTGATGCAGCATGGCGGATGACACCTAACGGACTCTACGATGCAGCTGGCTACTATCACCGTTTGGATGAGTATAGCCAAAGCCACAAACCTGTCTTGGAACAGGATGAAGCTGTGGGTCACGCTGTCCGTGCAGGATACATGTATGCAGGTATGGCAGATGTAGCAGCTCTCACAGGTGACCAACGTTACATCGAAGCCATCGACCGCATCTGGGAAAACATTGTAGGCAAGAAGTTCTACATCACAGGTGGTGTGGGTGCGACCTCCTCAGGTGAGGCATTCGGAAAGAACTATGAACTGCCCAACATGAGTGCTTATTGCGAGACTTGTGCTGCCATTGCCCAGGTGTATCTCAACTATCGACTTTTCCTTCTTCATGGCGACAGCAAGTATTATGATGCTTTGGAGCGTTCGCTCTATAATGGTGTCATCTCAGGCATCAGCATCGACGGTGGCAACTTCTTCTATCCTAACCCGCTCCAAAGTATGGGGCAGCACCAGCGTCAGGCATGGTTCGGTTGTGCATGTTGTCCTTCCAATGCCGCCCGATTCATTCCTTCACTACCTCAGTACATCTACGCAGTGAAGGACAACAGCCTTTACATCAACCTCTTCAACTCCAATACTGTCAATGTGAAGGTGGGCAAGCAGAATGTGACTTTAACCCAACAAACCAACTACCCTTGGGATGGTAACGTACTTCTCAAGATTGACAATGGAGCAGGTCAGTATGCCCTTAACATCCGCATTCCAGGATGGGTGAAAGGTGAAGTTGTGCCCAGCAACCTCTATACATACGCTGATGGGAAGCGATTGGGCTATACCATTAAGGTGAATGGTCAAGAAGTAACCCCCAACTGTCAACTGTCATCTGTCAACTGTCAACTGAATCAAGGTTACTTTGTCATTGACCGCCAGTGGAAGAAAGGAGATCAGGTGGAGATTCACTTCGATATGGAGCCTCGTGTGGTACGTGCCAATGGACAGGTGGCAGCCGACAAGGGACGCGTGGCCATCGAGCGAGGTCCTATTGTCTATTGCGCTGAGCATCCTGATAATTCATGCGACGTGCTCTCTGTCCTCATCAACCAAGAACCTACATTCCAATTGGGCACCAAGGACATCATGAACACCACTGTTCAGACTCTCACCACCGATGCCCAAACCCTCACTTTCGACAAGCAAGGGAAACTCCAAACCCACGACGAACGTTTGGTGCTCATTCCTTATTATGCATGGGCACATCGTGGTCCTGGCAAGATGACAGTGTGGATTCCACAAGACCTGAATGCCACCACACCAGCCCAGCCTGCTTCCATCGCTTCTGAAAGCAAGGTGAGCGGCAGCAAACGTAATCTCCCTGCCCTCTCCGCCATCAACGACCGCCTTGTACCTGCCGATGGTGATGACCGTTCTGTGCCTTACACCCATTGGTGGCCAGGCAAGAACTCAACCGAATGGTTGCAATACGATTTCAAACAGGCAGAGACAGTCAGCACTTCCACCGTCTATTGGTTCGATGATGGACCTTGGGGCGGTTGCCGAGTGCCCGACAGTTGGAAACTCTACTACAAAACAGCTTCTGGCGATTGGGCAGAAGTACAGCACCCCACTCAATATGGCACGCTTAAGGGTGCTGCCAATATCGTCAATTTTGATCCTGTAAAGACCACAGCCATGAAACTCGAAATCGTACAAGGTGAGTATAGTGCTGGGGTTTTTGAGTGGAGCGTGAAGTAAAAAAGATATTGGCCAAAGTAAAGCCCCGTTGTTGTTGCAACGGGGCTTTCTTATTACATCTTCACATTCACTTTCTTTCCTTGATAGGTCACTTCCTGTTTCTTTCCATCCTTGATGACGATAAAGGTTCTGGTGGCAGGCATACCCTCGAAGGCACCTTTGCGTTTGTCGATGGTCAGACTTTGGGCAGCGTCATTCCAAGTGAAAAGAATGCGGCTACACTTGCCTTGTTCATATTCATTGGTGTGACCGTCGTCCTCATAGAGGGTGAAGGTGGCGTCAGCACCAGCATAGATGTGCAGTTCGATAGGGGCATCGGCTTTGTCAGCTGCATACTGCTTGTCAGGACCGATGGGCAGGATGCTGCCACCCTTCACGTACACAGGAATATTGGTACGATTGACCGCTGTTTCCACACTTTGACCACCTGCATAGTGCTTGCCTGTACGGAAGTCATACCATCCTGCCTTGTTGACTGGCAGATAGGTGCGCCAAGTGGTAACATTTTCCTTTGTGATGGGGTTCACGAGCAGGGACTTGCCAAACATATACTCGTATTTTTGTGCCAAAGCCTCTGGGTCGTTGGCAAAGTCGAAGATGAGAGGACGCATCAAGGTCGAACCTTCGAAGGCGATGGCTGCAGCATTGCTATAGATGTAAGGGAGGAGACGATAACGCTCCTTCAGACAGTCTGCAATGATGCCCTGTGCCTCGCTGCCATAGTTCCAAGGCTCTGTGTTGCTCATGTAACCATGCACGCGCATCAGAGGCAGATAAACGGATGTCTCAATCCAGCGCAGCATCCGTTCGATGTAGGCTGCATCCTGATATTGGTTGCCTGGACGGAAGAAACCACCTGCATCGTAGGTCCACCAAGGGATACCTGCTGCCTGCATACCCAATCCTGCCGTAATCTGGCGACGGAGCGTTTCCCAATCATTGCCCACATCGCCCGACCACATAGCTGAGCCGTAACGCTGGATGCCTGGGAAACCACAACGGGTGAGAATCATGGGGCGCTTTTCAGGATCATCCTGACGCAAACCCTCATAGACAGTCTTGTTCACCATCAGCGGATAGACATTGCGGAAGAGTTCGCCTGGGTATTTGCCATCCACCACACGACGTCCCACCAAGTCATCATTCTCAGGCTCTGTTGCATCTTGCCACCAAGCGTCAATACCCAGTGGTACCAATCGCTTGCTGAAATTCTTCCAATAGGCATTGGCAGCGGCTGGGTTGAAGAAGTCAATCCAGTCGGTACCTGGGATGTAGTAGCCCTCACGCAGCATCTGCTTGCCCACCTCAGAGTTCTTGTCAATCTTCGACCACACAGACACCATCAGTCGCATGTTCATGGCATGAAGGTCATCAGTCAACTGTTTGGGGTTGGGATAGTTGTCTTCGTCAAAGCGCATAGCGTTCCAGCCATACTTACCCCAATATTGCCAGTCCTGCACGATCACATCGGCAGGAAGATTCTCATTGCGGAATCGTTTGGCAGTCGTCAATATTTCTTCTTGAGAGTGGAAGCGTTCACGACAATGGATATAACCCAATGCCCACTGAGGCATCAGAGGAGAGTCACCAGTGAGCTGACGATAAGCAGCTATCACCTCGTCGGCACTACCCACAAACACCGTGTAGTCGACTGCCTGCGCCACTGGCGAACGGAAGACGGTCTCGTTCTTCACCTTGCCATAATACACCACAGGCTTGTCACCATTCGAAAGTTCGGCTGTGAGCGTATGAGTGCCCTTGGTGAGATGCACGATTGTTGAAGCCGTAGGAGGCAGCCACATGTTCTGCATCTCAATGATGGGCTTGCCATCGATGACCAGATTGTGGCGACGTGCCATCTGCTGACCCACATCGAGCAGGAGCGAATAGTCGCCCTCCTCAGCTACCTCGATGGTGGCTTCATAGCGGTTGCGCTCTCGCACTTCCTGTCTGCCACCTTCGGTCGTGGTGACATTCACCACCTCCCTGTTGCCAGCACTTGCACGCTTCTCCAATGCCACCTGTGTGTCCATCGGGTTGAAGTCTGTGAGTCCGTAGTTGTTCCAAAGGATGCCATAACCACGACTGGACAGCATCATGGGGATGGAAATCTGAGTGTTCACCTGTGTGAGGCGGCGCGAAAGTCCACGAATGTTGGTGTAGCCATCCTGGAATTGTCCCAAACCATAGAGGAACTCACCTTCAGGGGAAGCAAATGCCAACTGTGCCTCGTAGGTCTGCAAGCCAGCCACAGTGTTGCTCTTCAATTGATGCGCTGTCGCTGTGAAGACCACCTTTCCGCTCTTGTCCAACACCTCCACCTGCTGCTTGGCAGCATCTACACGAACGGAAATATCATTGCTCTTCACCTCCTGATCCTTCACATAGAGCCAGTTGGGCAATTCTTCCTGTGCTTGATTCTCCACATACTGGATGCGCACAGCATTGGCTGCCAGTTTCTTGACCACCAATTTACCCTTTCCAAACGAATACTCTGTTGCGAGAGCACATTGACAGCAAATTACTGCCAAGCACATGAATAATATCTTTTTCATATTGTTTTTCTATTTTTTAATGACATACAAGAAACCGCCACGAGGTTGGCAAGCCACGCTGGTTGGAAGGCTGCCAAGCGTGCTGATGTTCCAAGGAGCGGCACTATCACCACTATCGGCAAACGAGAGGATGTTGCACTTCGCCGTCTTGATGAAGTTGGTGTTGATGGCGATGGTGCGAGGCTCATCTGAACCATTGATACCAGCCACATACCAAGTGTTGCCCTTGCGACGTGCAATGACGGCATACTCGCCAGGAGCACCTGTCACCAGACGGGTGTCGTCCCATGCAGCAGGCAGTTCGCTAAGGAAATTCTGCACCTCCTGAGGCTGTGCCAAGAAACTCTCTGGACGGTCTGCCAGATGCTGCAAACCTGACTCAAAGAGCACAGTCAATGCCAGTTCGTGGGCATGAGACGTGATGTGCGGATGCTGAGAGTCGGAGAAAGCGCAAGGCGTGTAATCCATCGGACCAATCACGTTACGTGTGAAAGGCAATGTGGCATTATGGGCAGCAGCCTTTTTGGTGAAGGTAGGCACGTTATTGTACCACTCTGCACCATAAACACCTTCTGTGGAAAGCAGGTTGGGATAGGTACGTTGCCAACCACGTGGGATGGGCGCACCATGGAAGTTGACCAAGAGATGATGACGAGCTGCACATTCGAGCAAGTCAATGCAGTAGTCCATATTCATCTGGTTGTCGCCTGAGAAGAAGTCAATCTTCACACCAGCCACACCAATCTCCTCACACCATGCAAACTCCTTTTCACGGTCTTCAGGCTTGTTCAAGCGATACTTCGGACCTGGGGCACCATTCACCCATCCAACAGAGGAATTGTACCAGATCAATGGCTTCACGCCCTTCGACTTAGCATAGTTGACAGCATCCAC
>JAGAAZ010000083.1 GCA_017614895.1 Bacteroidaceae bacterium
TCTATAAGAATTTAAGAATTAAAAGATTGAAAAATTGAAGTTGCTATCCGGTTTGTTGGGAAAGAACTTCAATTTTTCAATTCTTGAATTTTTCAATTTTTCCAATTACCGGGGTTCTTTCTCCATTCGTTCAACACAGGAATTTGCTCTTCTGTGATGTAACCTGTCTTCAGCGCCACATCCAGTACAGCCTCATAGTTCGTCAATGTGATGAGCTTCACCTTCGCCTCCTCAAATGCCTTCTTCGCCACATCGAAGCCATACGTGTAGCTTGCCACCATACCAATGACCTCACAACCATTGTTGCGGATAGCTTCCACTGCCTTCAACGATGAACCACCCGTTGAGATGAGGTCCTCAATCACCACCACCTTCATGCCAGGCTTCAACTCACCTTCAATAAGGTTCTCCAAACCATGATCCTTTGGTTTGCTCCTCACATACACAAAAGGCTTGTACAACGCATCAGCCACCAGCGCGCCCTGTGGAATGGCACCTGTAGCCACACCTGCCACAGCATCCACTTCTGCGAAGTTCTCCTCGATGATGCGGCAAATCTCCAACTTCACAAAGTTGCGCAAATCAGGATAACTCAATGTTTTGCGATTGTCGCAATAGAATGGTGACTTCCATCCGCTCGCCCAAGTGAACGGATTCTCAGGCTGCAACTTGATAGCCTTAATGTTCAGCAGTTTCGCTGCAAAGATTTTCTCCAATGTCTTCATGTGATTCTTATTTAATATGTGTATTTTGGGGACAAAGGTACGGATAATCGAGAGAAAAAACAAATTTATTTGTTATATTCATTTATTTGCTGTACTTTTGCACCAGAAATAAAAAGAATGAACTCATGAATTCGACACAAATGCACACATTAAGAGAGAACGGGATGAAGCTTTTCTTCCTGCTTTTCATGATTTGCCTGCCATTGATGGCTCTGGCCCAGAAACCCGACAAGAACTTCCACATCTTCCTCTGCTTCGGGCAGTCGAACATGGAAGCTGGCGCACGTCCTGCCGAGCAGGACAAGGACTTCAACGACCCACGGTTCCAGTTCCTCGCAGCGGTCAATATGCCACGTATGCAGCGTGAAATGGGCAAGTGGTACACAGCTATTCCACCTATCTGTCGGGAAGGCAATAACATGGGGCCTGTCGATTTCTTCGGTCGCAAGATGATTGAGAGCATCGATGACAAATATCGCATTGGTGTCATCAATGTGTCTGTAGCTGGTGCCAAGATTGAACTCTGGGACAAGGACGACTACAAAGAGTATATCGATAATGAGCGTGACTGGATGAAGGCCATTGTCAACCAATACGACGGCAATCCCTATCAACGCCTCGTTGATATGGCGCGCATCGCCATGAAGGACGGCGTCATCAAGGGCATCCTCATCCATCAGGGCGAATCCAATTCCGAAGATCCGAAGTGGCCAGAGCGTGTGAAGAAGATTTACGACAACCTCTGCCAGGACTTGAACCTCAAGCCTAAAGACGTGCCCCTTCTGGCTGGTGAGCTGAAGCATGAGGAACAGGGCGGTGTGTGCTGGCGATTCAACGTGGACATCTTGCCCAACCTTCCCAAGACACTCCCGAATTCCTACATCATCTCCTCGAAAGATTGCGAGAGCACGGGTGACCAATTTCATTTCAGCACCGAAGGTATGCGCACCCTCGGCTATCGCTATGCCGAGCAGATGCTGAAACTGCACAAGTACAAGAGAAGAAACAAATAATCAATCAATATTATGGCAAAATTTAAGCGTATATTGCTGAAACTCTCAGGTGAGAGTTTGGCAGGAGAACAGAAGCAGGGTATTAATGTGGAAAGACTCAATCAGTATGCCCAGCAGATCAAGGAGATTGCTGAGATGGGGGTACAGATTGGCATCGTCATTGGAGGTGGCAACATCTTCAGAGGACTGAGTGGTGCTGGTAAGGGTTTCGACCGTGTGAAGGGCGACCAGATGGGTATGTGTGCCACAGTCATCAATTCGTTGGCATTGTCAAGCGCATTGGGTGCGATTGGTCAGAAGAATCGTGTACTGACTGCCATCCGTATGGAACCCATTGGCGAGTTCTACAATAAGTGGAAGGCAATTGAGGCAATGGAAAAGGGTGAAGTGGTGATCATGGGTGCTGGAACAGGCTCTCCTTATTTCACCACAGATACAGGTTCCTCCCTTCGTGGTGTGGAGATTGAGGCAGATGTGATGCTGAAGGGCACGCGTGTGGATGGTGTTTATACAGCTGATCCAGAGAAAGACCCAACTGCAACGAAGTATCACGACATCACCTATGCAGATGTGATTGCCCAGAACCTGAAAGTGATGGACATCTCAGCCACAGCGATGTGCATGGAGAACAACCTGCCCATCTACGTATTCAACATGGACATTGTTGGCAACCTGAAGAAAGTGATGGAAGGTGAGGATATAGGAACACTGGTTCATAATTAAAACAAATAGAGAAGCCCTTCTGACAGCAGAGGGGCTTCTTTTTTCATTTTCCAATCAGTTTCTGCAGGGCAATCGCTGTATTGTCGCCATCTGCGAGATCCTCTTTGTATTTTTCTTTTGCCTTGTCATTCTTCACGGCTTTGAGCATCCAAGCCTTTGCTTTAGCAGTATCTTTGGCGACGCCCTTGCCTTTCATGTAGCACTTTGCCAGTTGATACTGTGACTTTCCGTGTCCTTGTTGGGATGCTCTCAGATACCATTGGTAGGCCCTTTGGTTGTCTTCTGTAACCCCATGTCCCTTATCGTAACAGCGTCCCACACGATACTGCGCCTTCTTGTTCCCTTTTTGGGCAGCAGGCAGCAGTTTCTTGAAGGCTTGTTCATACTTCTTGGCATCATAAAGTTTCTTGCCCTCTTCATAGAGAGCATCAGCACTTTGTGCCCTTGCCACCATGCATAGCATGAGCAGTAATGTCGTGATAAAAGTTCTCATATTTGTGTCAGTTTTGGTAATTATTTTGCAAAAGTAGTAAAAAGTTAGGAGTTGGGAGTTAGGAGTTGGGATTTTTTTTGTACCTTTGCACAAAATTTCACAAAAATACATTTTTTGCAAATGAAAAAGCAACTGAAGAAGGTGCTTGTCCTGGGCTCTGGTGCCCTGAAGATTGGACAAGCAGGTGAGTTCGACTACTCGGGTAGTCAGGCTCTCAAAGCACTTCGGGAAGAAGGCATCAGGTCGGTGCTGGTGAATCCGAATGTAGCTACTATCCAAACGAGTGAAGGTATTGCGGACAAGGTGTATTTCTTGCCAGTCAATACCTTTTTTGTTACTGAAATCATCAAGAAGGAGCGTCCAGACGGCATCCTTTTGGCTTTCGGTGGTCAGACAGCCTTGAACTGTGGTACGGAACTGTTCCAGAAGGGTATCCTGAAGGAATATGGTGTGGAAGTGCTGGGTACCAGTGTGGAAGCTATCATGAACACAGAGGACCGCGACCTCTTCGTGAAGGAGTTGAATAAGGTGAACTTGAAGGTGCCCGTAAGCCAGGCTTGTGAGACATTGGAAGAGGCTGTTGCCACTGCCCGTCGTATTGGCTACCCCATCATGATTCGTTCAGCATATGCGCTGGGTGGTCTTGGTTCTGGTGTGTGCCCTGATGAGGAGACCTTCATCAAGATTGCAGAATCAGCCTTCACCTTTGCGCCACAGGTGCTCGTTGAGGAGAGCCTGAAGGGTTGGAAAGAAATCGAATTTGAGTGTATTCGCGATGCTAACGACCACTGCTTCACTGTGGCTTCGATGGAAAACTTCGACCCACTTGGCATCCATACGGGTGAAAGTATCGTGGTGGCTCCTACTTGCTCACTCACAGACGAGCAGGTGAAGATGTTGCAGGACATCACCATCACATGTGTGCGCCACCTCAACATTGTGGGTGAGTGTAACATCCAGTTTGCCTTCAACGCATTCACCAACGACTATCGCATCATTGAAATCAACGCACGTCTCTCCCGTTCTTCAGCTTTGGCATCGAAGGCAACAGGTTATCCTCTCGCATTCGTGGCTGCCAAGATTGCCTTGGGTTACACCCTCGACCAGATTGGCGAGATGGGCACGACAAACTCAGCCTATGTGGCACCATCACTCGATTACCTCATCTGCAAGATTCCACGTTGGGACTTGACCAAGTTCGTGGGTGTGAGCCGTAAGATTGGCTCCAGCATGAAGTCTGTGGGTGAAATCATGTCCATTGGCCGCACTTTTGAGGAACTCATTCAGAAAGGTCTGCGTATGATTGGTCAGGGTATGCACGGATTCGTGGGTAACGACCACACGAAGTTCGACAACCTTGACGAAGAACTGGCCAATCCAACCGATTTGCGTATCTTCGCCATTGCTCAGGCATTGGAAGAGGGTTATAGCATCGACCGCATCTATGAACTCACGAAGATTGACCCTTGGTTCATCGAGAGATTGAAGAATATCGTTGACTACAAGCATAAGTTGGAGCAGTACAACGCTGTGGAAGAGATTCCTGCTGACGTGCTCCGTCAGGCAAAGATTTATGGTTTCTCTGACTTCCAGATTGCACGTTTCGTACGCAAGGAGGCTTGTGAGAACATGGAGAAGGAGAATCTTGCTGTACGTGCTTATCGCAAGAAGTTGGGCATCTTGCCAGCTGTAAAGCGCATCCCAACTGTGGCAAGCGAACATCCAGACCTGACCAACTACCTCTACATGACTTACGCAGTGGAGGGTTACGATGTGAACTACTACGCTCACGAGAAGTCTGTGGTGGTGCTCGGTTCTGGTGCTTATCGCATCGGTTCTTCTGTGGAGTTCGACTGGTGTTCTGTCAATGCCATCACCACTGCCCGCAAGCTCGGCTACAAGAGCATCATGATCAACTACAACCCTGAGACCGTTTCCACTGACTATGATATGTGTGACCGCCTCTACTTCGACGAACTTTCCTTCGAACGTGTGCTCGATGTGATTGACCTCGAAAATCCACGTGGTGTGATTGTCTCTGTGGGTGGTCAGATTCCAAATAACCTGGCAATGAAGCTCTATCGTCAGAGCGTGCCAATCTTGGGTACCAGCCCTGTCAGCATCGACCGTGCTGAGAACCGCAACAAGTTCTCTGCGATGCTCGACCAGCTTGGCATTGACCAGCCTCAGTGGAGTGCTCTGACCAGCATGGATGACGTGAAAGCATTCGTGGAGCGTGTAGGCTTCCCAGTGCTCGTGCGTCCATCTTACGTGCTCTCAGGTGCAGCCATGAACGTCTGCTACGACTACGAAGAATTGGAGCGTTTCCTCCAGATGGCGAGCGAGGTCAGCAAGGAATACCCAGTGGTTATCTCACAATTCATGCAAGAGACCAACGAGGTGGAATTCGACGCTGTAGCACAGAACGGCGAAGTGGTGGAATACGCCATCTCTGAGCACGTTGAGTTTGCTGGTGTGCACTCAGGTGACGCCACGATGGTGTTCCCTGCTCAGCAGATCAGCTTCGCAACCATCCGTCAGATCAAGAAGATCAGCCGTGCGATTGCGAAGGAGCTCAACATCTCAGGTCCATTCAACATTCAGTACTTGGCAAAGGGTCGCGATGTGAAGGTCATCGAGTGCAACCTCCGTGCTTCACGTTCGTTCCCATTCGTCAGCAAGGTGCTCAAGCGCAACTTCATTGACACAGCCACTCGCATCATGCTCGATGCTCCTTACACGAAGCCAGACAAGAGCGAGTTCGACATCGACCGCATGGGTGTGAAGGCGAGCCAGTTCTCATTTGCCCGTCTGCAGAACGCCGACCCAGTGTTGGGTGTGGACATGAGCAGTACTGGTGAGGTGGGTTGTATGGGTGATACCTACGAAGAGGCACTCCTCAACTCCATGATTGCAACAGGCTACAAGATTCCTTCAAAGGATAAGGCCATCATGATTTCTTCTGGTGGCACGAAGGAGAAAGTGGCAATGCTCGATGCAGCCCGTGCTCTGATGGAGAAGGGTTACACCATCTGCGCCAGCGAAGGTACAGCCAAGTTCCTCAACGACAACAACGTCAAGGCAACTGCTGTGGCTTGGCCTGATGAAGAAAAGAGTGACAAGCCAAACGTGATGAAGATGATTGCCGACCACAAGTTCGACCTCATCGTCAACATCCCAAAGAATCACTCAAAGCGCGAGCTCACCAACGGTTATCGCATCCGTCGTGGTGCCATCGACCACAATATTCCGCTCATCACCAACGCCCGCCTCGCTTCTGCCTTCATCGAAGCCTTCTGTGAGAAGGGTATGGAAGATCTGCAGATCAAGTCTTGGCAAGAATATGACGCTTAGAGAAAAAGATTGAGTATCTTTTTTATCATATTTATAAAGAAAGCCATTCGGATTCCGAGTGGCTTTCTTGTTCATAATAATCTGTACAATACATATTTTATCCTTTTGGGATAATCTTTTTTGGATAAAAGTTTATAGTTGCTTACGCAACATTAAGGTATCTACGACAAATTTTCTCTCTAGTTCGGGCGTAAAAGCTACTTTTAATTGCTTTTGGCCAGATAGGCTTTGGCAGTGCCGAAACGGAGGTAGAAGTCGATGCGGACAGGAAGGTGGCGCTGGTCGTCTGTGACGTAGAAGCGGAGGAGTTCCTTTTCCTTGGTCTTCTCTTCGTAATCGAGGAGAGAGAAGACGAGGCAATGGTAGGTCTTGCCATCATTGGCTTTCCAATCTTTTTTGCCACGATAGATAAGGGTTTGTTCTTCCACTTTCTTGCCTGTCGCCATTGGGAAGAAGACCCTCTCCCCAACCCTCCCCCGTAATGAGGAGGGAGTCCCTTGGGATGTTTTCTTTCCAGTGGAAGCAACGCTCCAATTGCGTGCCAAGGAAAGGATGGAGAGCATGTCATAGTTACAGTCGTTGCTTTCGTGATGATGCTCTGACCACTCTCCGTGACGATTGAGAAACTTCTGCTTCACGTGGCTCTTGCCGTTGGGATAGGTGTACCACACTTCATCAACGGTATAATGCTTGCCTTCAAGAGAGCCCTTACGGAAATAGAGAGGAACGAGCTGGGGAGTGATGTAGGAGATGAGAGTGTCACGCATCGTGAAGACAGCATCACAGCGTTTGTTGCTGGTGAAGAGCAGGTCATTGCGAAGGACTGACTTGCCTTGATAGTTGGCTGACTTGATGGTGTAGTGGGCAGCTCCACACTTGACCCAAATGAATTTCCAGTGGAAGTAAAGGTCATAGGTCAAGCGTTCGCCTGCACGAAAAGCGGTGTTCTCAGTGGGACACTGAGCGTGAGAAGTTAAAAACGAAAAACTAAAAACTAAAAATAATAAGAGTTTCTTCATTTTTAGTTTAACAGAGTTGAGTCGTTGACGATGAGAACGATGCTGTCAGTTGCACCCTCTTCCTGTGGCTGCTCAACGAAAGGATTGTTGGTTCTGTTGTATGCCAAATAGAGGAAGGCGAACACGCAACCGATGACCAGAATGCCAAGGAAGAGCGTGCCGAACATCATGTAGCGATTCAGCTTTGCAGCTTTATTGTTTTTCAGACTCATTACTTCCCTAAGATTTTGTTGTATTCAGCAGGATTGTTCAGCACCTCGATGGCACGTTTCGTGTCGTCATCATCCTTCAGGAGCAGTTCGATGGCACCAGCTTGATAGTAGTAACGACGGACGATCTCGTTAGCCATCACATCACGAATATCCTTCTCTTTGCGATCCATCTCACGATCGAGGTTATGGGCGAATTTCTTTTCGAGGGCTTCAAACTCAGCTTTGGCATCCTCATAGTAGCCTTCGTACTCAGCCGACTTCTTCAAATCAGCCAGACGCTTCTCACTCACACGGTCATACTTGAAGTCGCTGTCCTTCACCATCTTCTTGAACTCCGCATAGTCAGTATCCGTGATGGAGAAATCCTTCACAGCAGGGATGGTGGGATGATTCTGGCAGTACTTTGTGCCCCAATCCGTCAGGACATCGTCGTTGGAAAGGTAATAGACAATGTTGGCAAGGGTGTCGTGCTTCACTTCGATGTCGGGCTTGATGCCGTTACCCTCCGTCACTTCACGACCACCAGCCGTATGGAAAATCTGCTTGATGCTGTCAGTCTTCGTATCAACCCGTTTACCTGTAGTGCGATAGATTTCAGCAGCCTCACGCAGTTTCTTGTAGTCAATCTTCTGGATACAACGACCTGATGGCAAGTAGTACTTGGCAGTCGTCAATTTGATGCTACCGTTATAAGGCAGTTCGCGAGAACTCTGTACCAATCCTTTACCATAGGTGTCGCCACCAATGACAACAGCACGGTCGAGGTCTTGCAAGGCACCCGACACAATCTCTGCAGCACTGGCCGTATTTTCATCCACCAGCACAGCCAATGGGATGTCAAGGTCAAGCGGATCATTCTGTGTGCTATAAGAGAAGTTTGCAGCCACCATCTTACCTTTGGTCTCCACAATCTTCGTGTTCTTAGGCACGAAGAGGTTGACCATATCAACGGCTTCGTTCAGCAAACCACCACCATTATTACGCAGATCAAGAATGATGTTCTTGGCGCCCTTCTCCTTCAAGGAGATAATCGCCTTGCGCATATCTTTGGCACAACCTTCTGTGAACTCTCTCAGGAAGATATAACCTGCATCGCCCATCATTCCGTAGTAAGGAATTGCAGGAACCTTGATGTTTCGACGTGTAATCTTGAAATCACGTGTCTTCTTCTCTCCTGGACGTTGCACCTTCAGCATGAAAGTGGTACCAGGTTCGCCACGCAACAACTCGCTCACCTCCGATGTGTTCATGCCCTTCAAGTCTTTGTCGTCAATTTTCAGCAGCACGTCGCCCACCTGCAAACCCACCTCAGCAGCAGGCATATCAGGATAAGGCTCTTGGATGATGACCGTCGAGTCCTTCCTCATGCGAATGACGGAACCGATGCCACCATACTTACCTGTCGTCATCATCTTCAGTTCACCCATATCTTCCTCTGGATAGAACTTCGTGTAGATGTCCAGTTCGTTCGTCATCGCATCGATACCCACACGGATAATCTTGTCAGCCTCCAACGAATCCACATAGAAGATGTCCAACTGACGATAGATGCTATTGAAAATTTCCAGATTCTTTGCCACAGAGAAATTGTGCTCCAACTGGGCATAGGAAGTGAAAAGTGAAAAACTAAAAACTAAAAGTGAAAGTATCCGTTTCATACTGATTTGTTAATTTGCGTGCAAAGGTAAGAATAAAAAATTGAAGAATTGAAGAAAAACTTTAATTTTTCAATTTTTCAATTTTTCAATTCTTCAGATTTCACTAACTTTGCACCTATGGAAGAGAAACAACAGCAACGACTGATACGGCGCTATTACCAGTACCTGAAACTGGAGAAGGGGTGTTCGCCCAACACCATTGATGCCTACATGCGCGACCTTGACAAGTTTCTTCGTTTCATCAAGGACGAAGGCAAGGATTTCATGTCGATTCAGTTGGATGACCTCCACCAATTCTCCTCCCTCATGATGGATGTGGGCATCCATTCTGTCTCTCTTTCGCGCATCCTCTCTGGAGTCAGGAGCTTTTATCATTTCTTGGTACTCAGCGATGTGCTTGACGTCAATCCTACAGAATTGCTGGAATTTCCCAAGAAGCCTCAACATCTGCCCGACGTGCTTTCTGTGGAGGAGATAGATGCCATCGAGTCGGTCATTGACCTCAGCCAACCTGAAGGTCAGCGCAACAAAGCCATCATCGAAACGCTGTTTTCCTGCGGACTTCGGGTCAGCGAACTGGTCAACCTCAAAATCAGCAACCTCTTCTTGGATGACCAATTCATCAAGGTGGAAGGGAAGGGCTCCAAGCAACGGCTCGTACCCATCTCAGAGAAAGCCATCCATGAGTTGCAGCTTTACTTCCTGGATCGTAACCTTTTGCCCATTCCTCTCGAGTATCAGGACTTTGTCTTTGTCAGTCATCGTCGCAAGAAACCCCTTACACGGGTGATGGTTTTCTTGATGATTAAAGACCTCGTGGAGAAAGCAGGGATTCAGAAGACCGTTTCCCCTCACACCTTTCGCCATTCTTTTGCCACCTCTCTGCTTGAAGGAGGTGCCAATCTGCGTGCCATCCAAGCGATGCTTGGTCACGAATCCATTGCCACCACCCAAATCTACACCCATATCGACACCACTCATCTGCGTGAGGAAATCTTGGAACATCACCCAAGAAATAAAGAAAGGACATAATATTTCTCGAATTATTTTTTTCTTTTATCAAATAGTATTACCTTTGTAGCCCAAACCAAGAATAACCTATTATGGAAGAACTAATATTGTTGCGTATCACAGGCGAAGATAGACCTGGATTGACGTCAAGCATCATGGACATCTTGGCGCAGTACGATGTAGATATTCAAGACATCGGACAGGCAGACATCCACTCGACACTATCGTTGGGCATCCTGATCAGGGTGGCTGAGGACAAATCGGGTCATGTGATGAAGGACTTGCTGTTCAAGGCAAGTGAACTGGGCGTGAACATCGGTTTTGCCCCTGTGACAATGGACGAGTATGAAGCATGGGTGAGACGACAAGGCAAGAACCGTTACATCTTGACGGTGCTGGGCAGACGCATCAGAGCCAGAGAGATTGAGGCTGTGAGCCGTCTGATTACAGAGCAAGGTCTGAACATCGATGGCATCAAGCGTCTGTCAGGTCGTGCGAGCATCCTCCATCCAAAGGAGAAGACAAGAGCATGTATCCAGTTCTCTGTTCGAGGTACCCCGAAAGACAGGGAGGCGCTACATGGGGAATTGCTGAAGATGTCGAGCGAAATGGAGATAGATGGTTCGTTCCAAATAGATAATATGTATCGCAGAATGCGCCGACTGATTTGCTTCGATATGGATTCGACGCTGATCCAGACGGAGGTGATTGACGAATTGGCCAGGAGAAATGGGGTGTATGAGAAGGTGGCAGCCATTACGGAGAGCGCCATGCGAGGTGAGATTGACTTCAAGGAAAGTTTTACGGAACGATGCAAGCTGTTGAAAGGTTTGGATGTGAGTGTGATGCGTGAGATTGCAGAAAACCTGCCCTTCACGGAAGGTGTAGATAGGTTGATGTATGTGCTGAAGAAGTATGGCTACAAGATTGCCATCCTCAGTGGTGGTTTCACGTTCTTTGGTGAATATATCCAGAAGAGATATGGCATCGACTATGTGTATGCCAACGAATTGGAGATTGACGAGACAGGGCATCTGACGGGCAACTATGTGGGTGAGATTGTGGACGGCAAGCGGAAAGCAGAGTTGCTGAAGCTGATTGCCCAGGTGGAGAAAGTCGATTTGCAGCAGACGATTGCAGTGGGCGATGGTGCTAACGACTTGCCGATGCTTTCACAGGCAGGTTTGGGTATTGCCTTCCATGCAAAACCTCGTGTGGTGGCGAATGCACAGCAGAGCATCAACACCATCGGCTTGGATGGCGTGCTCTACTTCTTGGGATTCAAAGACAGTTATTTGGATGAAAAAGCCCAATAGCCTGAATTCTCGAAACTAAAAAACTAACTATATATGAAAAAGAATCTATTACTGACCATTTTGATGCTGGGCACTTTAACAGCAGCCGCACAGACAGGAGCGGACTATCTGAAAGCCAGCAAAAAAGCAGATGTGGAAATCACGTTCGATTTGTCTGCTGAGGGTAAAGAATACAAGGTGAACTGGGGTATGGACACCGCTTGGGATTGGGACTTCAATGTGAATCGAGGTGTGAATCACATTGGCAAGGGGAACTTCGCCACAGGACGTGTGTCGTTCCAACCTCTCGACCTTGTGACAGACAATGGTGACGGCACTTATACGCTGACCGCCCGTCAACAGAAGAAACTGAAGAAACGTTGCGACATGATCAAGCTGACTGGTACGAAAGAGGTGAACCTCAACTGCGACCACGAGGCTTTGTTCCGTCCAGCGGATGCCAATGGCGACTACCTCGACACGGATGATAAGGATTACACAGGCAGAACGAATTATCGAGGCAAAGCAGAGGAATGGTACAAGCTCATCAAGGCAAGTGTGCAGTTTGTGCAGGGACAAGGATTGACGGTGGTGAGTGTATCGCCTTTCAACGAACCTGACTATGTGTGGGAACAAGCCACCAGCGAGGAACAAGCAAAGAAAGATTTCCTCGCCATTGCCAAATTGCTGAAGGCAGACGACTTCTTCAAGGACATCCGCGTCTGTGGTGGCAACACATTGAATGATGACAAGGCATTAACTTGGTATAACTATCTCAGAAGTTACTTGGACGAAGGCAACACACACCAGTTGGCTGGTTCGTTTGACAACTACGCCAGCTTCTTTAGCAGGGTGAAGCGAGACAAGAAGGTGGCAACTGCTGATGAGCTGCACAATGTGGGTGAAGCCATCGTGGGTGTGAACTACGGTATGGAGAACGGCATCTGGTGGGGCTTTGATTCGAAGGCTCGTGGTCAGTTCTGCATCGACTCCAATGAGGGTGTGCGTCTCGGCTATGGCGAGAACCGTTCTGCTTGGACGTGTGGTGCCGTGTATCGCAACAACACGACAGGTGAAGTGCATGGTTATTTAGGTTCATCTGAACGTCAAGCTACCACTTCCACGTTTGCCTTTGTCTGCAAGGATAGAGATGTCTATTTCAATGGTGATGGACCTACAAGAAGATATGTATATGAAGTGCCAGGAGGTACTGGTTATCAGCAAGGGCAGATAGGCGCCGAACGTCTGTTCGACATCACATGGGGTGAGGATGTGGCACCTTTCGTGGTGGATGGCACTTACCTCATCGTGAATCAGTATAGTGGAAAGGTACTCACCAGTACGGGAACTTCAAAAGCCACCACGTCCAATCTTGTTTCTGCGAGCAAATCTCAACAATGGAAAGTGACTCCAGGATATACCACTGGCGACATGTCTTATTGGTTCATCGACAATGTGACCACCGACAAGAACTCCCACCTGAATCTGTTGAATCTCAACCTCGAGGACGAAGCCAATGTCATCTGTTGGCAAGGTGGAGGTGACGGAAGTCACTTGCTGGAGGAACAATGGTATGTCAAATATGCACAAGACGGCTATTATTACATCATCAGCCGCTTGTCCAACAAGTACCTCTACTGCACGAACACGTCTTCAGGTTCGGAAGTGCGTCTGAAGGAAGGTCCTTCTCCCAAAGCTCGTTCGAAGGCAGCATTTCTTTGGCGTTTGCAACCGATTGACTCGAAAATTGACACCCGTGCTCCTGCTGCACCCACAGAACTGACCTTCCAACAGCAGGCTGATGGTGTGGAACTCTCTTGGACAGCACCAGATGATGCTGACCCACTGACTTACCTCGTGTTGCGTGCGGATGAAACTGGCGAATACAACACCATCGCTCGTGGCATCTCCACCACCTCGTACCTCGACACCACTGCTGAAGAAGGCAAGCACTACACCTATAAGGTAAAGGCGGTCGATTATGCGGGCAACCGTTCGAAGGCTTCTGAAGAACTGGCCACAGACATTGATGCTCCTGTTGCTGGAAAGACAAAGAACAAGGGGCAGGGTTATGACCTCGGTGGTAAGCCTGCAAATGCTTCGTACGAAGGCATCCTGATTCATCCAGACAAGAAGGTCTATCAAAGAAAGAGATAACGACACATGTAATGTGCATGAGCGGCTTGGTCCCCTCAAGTGAATGAAAAGGATGTTCATACATATGATGATATTGTTGTGTGCCATCACCTGTGGTGCACAACAATATGTGTTTACCACCCTTGACACTTCTAACGGGCTCAGCAACAATTTTGTCCTCCACGTCATACAACTGCATGACGGCAGAATTGCCGCCACTACCCACAACAGCATTGACCTGTGGGATGGGAAGCACTTCCAACACATCCGGAAGGACTCCCTTTCGTCCATACCTTTGCCAGGTTATCAAGGAGCCTATCACGTCTATGCGGACAAGAACAATTGCTTATGGGTAAAGGACTATCAGCGACTCTGGCGCTATGATGCCCAATTGAACCCCGTGCAGGATTGCTTGCCTGACCATGTCGATGACGTGTTTGTGGATGACCAAGGGGAAGTATATTTTGTGCAACAGGATTCTGTGGATATGCTTTTCGACTTGAAGTGCATGGACGGCAAACTCTACCGTTTCTATGCCAGTGGTACGGTGAGGTGTAGTGAAAAAGGCAAGGAACTGTATGCCAATACAGCAAATATGCTCGACTCTGTGGCTCAGACATCACTCGTGGTGGCAGATACCCTTCGAGGCAAGTTCTATCAGTTGGTTGATGGCAAACTCTGTCTGGAATTCGACACCCGCACCTGCACATGGACAGAATTGTTCCGTTCGGAGAAGTTGCACACCATTGCCCTCATCGACCCCAACACCGCCTATATTGTCAGTCATGACGGGCTTTGGCGACTTGACCTCACATCACGGAAGGCTGAACAGCTTGACCAAGTGCAGATGAAGGACGGGAGCCATCTCTCTTCCAGCCGCATCAACACCGTCTTCACCGACCAAGAGGGCACCGTGTGGCTTGGCACCTACGACCACGGTTTGTTAAGAGGTACATGGCACACTCCGTGGTATCAGACAGGGTGGGCCTATACATTATATATATTGGTGGGAATAGGAATCCTCTTGTCAGTCTTTCTCATCCATCGTTTTCAAGAACGGAGACGACTGTACAAGGAACAGCTCCTGTTGCAACGTATTCAGCAACTCATCCTGCAGGCAAGTCCAGGTGCACTTCCAGCTCCTTCCAAGGAAGAGGAGTCATCCACTGGACATTTCCTTCCCGTCAATGAGGAAAAGAAAGATACTGAATATGCAGATCTGATGAACCGTGCCATCCTCTTTGTCGAGCAGAACCTCTCCACTCCTGGCTACACAGTGGAGCGATTGGCGCAAGACCTCTGCATGGACCGCACGGGACTCTACAAAAAGATGACAGCCGCCATCGAGAAGACGCCCACAGCGTTCATCCGCAACATACGTCTAACCCATGCCGCCCAACTCATCCGAGAAGGGAAACTGACCATGAGCGAAGTGGCAGAACAAACTGGATTCAGCTCCGCCAGCTATATGGCACGTTGTTTTCAGGAGGAATGGGGCAAGAAACCGAGCGAACTACGTGAATCCTGATGAAAGAAGGTGAAATCAACCATAGTGTTCTGTTGATTCAACAATAGTATTGTGGTTACACAACAGAAAACCTTTACCTTTGCACTCAGATTCATTTACTTTTATCAACAACACCTAAAGAGATATGAAAAGAACATTATGGTTAGCATTGGCTTTCGTGGGCATGAATGCAGCGAACGCACAGAAAGTGGAGTTCTTCACTCCTCGCACCGTCCGTATCGTGAAAGATAACGGACAAAATGTTGAGAAGAAATCATTAGTAGTCATCGCTTCGCCTGAACAAGTGAAGGTGAGCCAGTCGAAACAAGGCACTGCCACCATCTACAAGTCGTCGGCATTAACGGTGACTGTGGACAACGGTTCCGTGTCTTTTGCTGACAGCAAGGGCAACCTTCTCACCCGTGAAGGCAGCTGCACTTTCACCCCTATCACCAAAGGTCCTGACACTGACGCTTACAAAGTGAAGCAGACTTTCTCCGTGGAGGCAGATGAAGGCATCTATGGTGTGGGCATGTTGCAGAATGGCAAGATGAGCCAACGAGGCGAGAACCGTCGTATGGAGCAGAGCAACCTTGAAGACTTTGCCCATTTCTATCAGACCATCAAGGGCTACGGCATCTATTGGGACAACTACTCCCCCACTCGTCTGGTCACTCCTGATGAAGGAAAAGCAGGTCAAATTGAGTTGGAATCGGAAGTAGGCAAGATGGTCGATTACTATTTCATCTATGGCGGCGATGCAGACGGCGTGATTGCTGAAATGCGCCACCTTTCAGGCTCTGTGCCCATGCTACCATTATGGACGTATGGCTTCCACCAGTGCCGTGAGCGTTACAAGTCACAACAGGAACTTCTGGAGGTGGTGCACAAGTATCGTGACCTCAAGGTACCTTTTGACGGCATCATTCAGGACTGGCAGTACTGGGGTAGCAACTACAACTGGAATGCGATGGAGTTCCTCAATCCCGACTTCGACCGTGCACAAGACATGATTGATGAGGTGCATCGTCAGAATGCGCACATGAGCATCTCCATTTGGGCATCGTTCGGTCCTGAGACAAAGGCTTTCAAGGAAATGAAGCCAAAGGGATTGATGCTCGACTTTGACACATGGCCTCAGAGCGGTCTGCCACAGTGGCCTCCACGTCGTGATTACCCAAGTGGGGTGCGCTGCTACGATGTATATAGCAAGGAAGCTCGTGATATCTATTGGAAGAACCTCTCACGTCTGCACAAAATGGGCATTGATGCTTGGTGGATGGACTCTACTGACCCCGACCAGATGGACCTGACAGAGGAACAGCGTGACCAGCCCACAGCGATGGGTTCTTATCGCAGTGTGCGTAATGCCTTCCCATTGATGACGGTGGGTGGTGTGTATGACAGTCAGCGTGCTGTAGATGACAGCAAGCGTGTCTTCATCCTTACCCGTTCCTATTTTGCTGGTCAGCAACGTTATGGTGCCAACACTTGGAGTGGTGACATCGGCTCTTCTTGGGACAGTTTCCGTAAGCAAGTGCCTCTCTTCCTCAACTACACCCTGACAGCCAATCCTAACACGAATGCCGACATTGGTGGTTTCTTCGCGGGCTCTTACAGTACACAGGGACACAATTCAGCCACTCGCAATCCACAATATCAGGAGCTCTATGTACGTTGGATGCAGTTTGGTGCGTTCACCCCAATGATGCGTAGTCATGGTGCCGATATCTATCGCGAGCTTTACTATTTCGGCAAACAGGGTGAACCAGTATATGACGCTTTGTTGGACGCTGTGAAACTTCGTTACCGCTTCCTTCCATACATCTATAGCCAATCATGGCAGGTGACCAAGAACAACGACTCCTTCATGCGTGCCCTCTTCATGGATTTCAAGGCTGATAAGCAGACATGGAACAACAACCGCCAGTATATGTTTGGTCACAATGTGCTGGTTTGCCCAGTCGTTGACCCACTCTACACGCAGGAGAAGATTGTGAAGACTGACCCGATGTCAGGTTGGGACAGACAGAATCTCCAACGTGAAACTTATGCAAAGGTGGATTGGACTGCTCCCAAGACTTTCAGCGTCTATCTGCCAGCAGGTGCACAGTGGTATGACTATTGGACCAATGCAAAACTGAATGGTGGTCAAACCATCACGGCATCTGCCCCACTGAGCCACTCGCCTCTCTACATCAAGGCTGGTTCTATCCTTCCATTAGGTCCCGATGTGCAGTATGCCAACGAGAACAAGTTTGACAACATTGACCTCGTGGTATATCCAGGAGCAAACGCCACCTTCACGCTCTATGAAGATGAAGGCGACAACTACAATTACGAGAAGGGACAGTACAGCACCATCCAGCTCACATGGAACGATCATAGCAAGACGCTCACCATTGGTAAGCGCGAAGGTTCCTTCCCTGGTATGCTTGCTACTCGCACCTTCAACGTAAAGATTGTAGGTGGTACACAAAAGAGTGTCACCTACAGCGGCAAAGCCGTGACAGTTAAATAATACAATCATGTATAAAGTACTCAAAACAATTAGTGACATTCTCAGCGGTAAGGCAAGCATCTTTGTAATCCTTACCGCTGTGATTACGTTTTTCTTTCCAGTGCTCTTCGAGTGGGTGAAGGGCGATACACAAACGGTCATTCTGGGCATCATCATGCTGACGATGGGACTCACACTCACTCCAGACGATTTCCGTCTGTTGGCAAAACGCCCATTGGATATCCTGATTGGTGCAGCGGCACAGTTCACCATCATGCCGCTGGTGGCATTCAGTCTCTCATGGCTGTTCAGTCAGGTGCCAGCCTTTGCGCCTTACAGCACAGCAATGGCGATTGGCATCATTCTGGTGGGATGTTGTCCTGGTGGTGTGTCAAGCAACATCATGTCTTTCCTCTGTAAAGGTGATGTGGCCTATTCGGTGGGAATGACTTGTGCATCTACCCTACTGGCTCCAGTGCTCACTCCCCTATTGGTACTTTGGCTTGCAGGGGAACGTGTGGATGTGGATGCGTGGGGGATGTTCAAGCAAATCCTCATCGTGACCATCATCCCTATTGCCATTGGTTTCTTCCTCAATGTGTGGCTGGGGCATAAGGGGGTGTTCAAGAAGATACAGGGCTGTATGCCAGGACTCTCCGTCACCTGTCTTGCCTGCATTGTAGGTGGCGTCATCACCACCGTGCACGACCCATTGGTGGAGAACGGTATTGTGCTCTTCATGCTCACTTTCTGCATGGTATTCTGTCACAACACTATTGGTTATATCCTTGGGTACTCCGTAGGCAAGATGTGTCAGTTCTCCGTAGCAAAGAAGCGTACTCTCTCCATCGAGGTGGGTATGCAGAATGCTGGACTTGGCACCAACCTCGCCATGACCTTCTTTGTAGCTTCCAATCCGATGGCTGTGGTGCCTTGCGCCATCTCATGTGCTTGGCATAGCATCAGCGGAACGATTCTGGCAAACATCTTTGCAAATAGAGACAAAAAGAAATAGATTATGGTCTTAAACTACATTTGGATTGCATTCTTCGTGTTGGCTGCCGTGTGCGCCATCATTCAGTGTTTTATCGGCAATACAGGCGTGTTTGCCGACATCGTAGGTTCCACTTTTGACAATGCCAAGACAGCCTTCGAAATTTCCATTGGACTGACAGGTGTCCTCTCTCTTTGGATGGGCATCATGAAGATTGGTGAGAAAGGTGGTGCAGTCAATGCACTTTCGCGGGTGCTCAGCCCATTGTTCACACGTCTTTTCCCTGGCATTCCTAAGGATCATCCAGCCACTGGACATATCTTCATGAACATCGCTGCCAACATGCTGGGACTGGACAACGCCGCCACACCCCTTGGACTCAAGGCGATGGAGAGTATGCAAGAACTGAACAAGGAGAAAAATGCAGCATTGGGCAAGAAATATGGATGGTCAGCAGAGAAAGTGGTGAAGCTCAATGAGACGGCTTCCAATCCAATGATTATGTTTCTGGTGCTCAACACATCGGGACTCACCATCATTCCCGTCTCCATCATGGTCTATCGTGCCCAATTGGGTGCCGCACAACCTACTGATGTGTTCGTGCCCATCCTCCTTGCGACGTTCGTGGCCACATTGATGGGTATCATCATCGTGAGCATCTACCAACGCATCAATCTTTTCCAACCTGTGTTGATAGGTATCCTTGGTGGGATGTGCTTCTTGGTGGCAGCGATGATTTGGGGGTTCTCGCAGATGGAGAAAGAAACGATGGATATGGTCAGCACCTTGGTGGCTAATGTCATCCTCTTCGGCATCATACTTGCTTTCATCATTGCTGGTTTCGTGAAGAAAGTGAATGTCTATGATGCTTTCATCGAAGGTGCCAAAGACGGCTTCACCACTGCTGTTCGTGTCATTCCTTATCTCATTGCCATCCTCGTTGCCATCGGCGTGTTCCGTGCCAGTGGTGGTATGGACATTTTGATTGGGGGCATCAATTGGCTGGTCGAACTGTGTGGAGGCAACACCGACTTCGTGGCAGCCCTGCCTACAGCCCTGATGAAACCTCTCTCGGGTTCTGGTGCACGTGGCATGATGGTGGACACAATGACCACCTATGGCGCCGACTCCTTTGCGGGTCGTCTCGCCTGCATCTTCCAAGGCTCCACCGACACCACTTTCTACATTCTGGCTGTGTACTTCGGCTCTGTTGGTATTCGCCACACCCGTCATGCTGTCACTTGTGGACTCTTGGCAGACTTGGCAGGCATCCTTGCCGCCATCGCCATTGCCTACTTCTTCTTTGCGTAGAGCATAAGACTATATTCATAAAATAAGGAGGATGCTCAAAACATCCTCCTTATTCTTTCTATACCCTCCACGAGGGCATCCACCTCAGCTTTCGTGTTGTAAAGTCCAAACGATGCTCTCACAGTTCCTTCAATGCCCAGCCTTCTCATCAGCGGCTCAGCACAATGGTGGCCTGTCCGCACGGCGATGCCTAACCTGTCAAGCAACGTACCCATATCCAGATGATGAATATCACCCACCTGAAAACTGATGACCGCATCCCTATTCCTCGCTCCACCAAAGATGTGCATCCCCTCTATCTGTTGCATACGCTCCAAAGCATAACGTGTCAGTTCCTGCTCATGTGCTTCAATATTCTCCATTCCTAAGCCACTCACATAATCTAATGCCGTAGCCAATGCGTGTGTTGCCACATAGTCAGGCGTTCCTGCCTCAAACTTGTAGGGCAATTCATTATAGGTGGTCTTTTCAAAACTCACATTCTTGATCATCTCACCACCTCCTTGATAAGGTGGCAGCTTTCCCAACCACACTTCCTTGCCATAGAGCACTCCCACGCCCGTAGGACCATATACCTTATGTCCAGAAAAAGCAAAGAAATCGCAATCAAGCTCTTGTACGTCCACCTTCATGTGGGGGACTGACTGCGCACCATCAATCAGCACCGGGATGGCTTTCTCATGCGCCAATCTCACCACCTCCTTCACGGGGTTCACGGTACCCAACACATTGCTCACTTGCGTACAGCACACAATACGTGTCTTTTCATTGAGAAGTCCGTCCAATGCCTCCAGCTGCAACTCACCTTCGTCTGTCATTGGAATCACACGTAACTGTGCCCCTTTCCGTTCACACATCATCTGCCAAGGTACAATGTTCGAGTGGTGTTCCATCGCACTCACCACCACTTCATCGCCCTCCTTCACCATTGCCTCGCCAAAGGAGAAAGCCAGCAGATTGATGCTCTCCGTCGTGCCCCGTGTGAACAGAATCTCACTCGTGCTTTGTGCATTGATAAAGCGTCTCACTGTCTCGCGGCTTGCCTCATGCAAGTCAGTCGCTTGTTGCGAGAGGAAATGCACCCCACGGTGGACGTTCGCGTTCACATTGTAATACTCGTCCACCATCGCCTCCACCACCTGTCGTGGCTTCTGCGTCGTCGCCCCATTGTCCAAATACACCAATGGGCGTCCATATATTTCTCGGGCAAGAATCGGGAAGTCCTCCCTCACCCTGTTCACGTCGTACATCATGAATCTTAACGGTTAATCGTCATTCTCTTGTTCGTCCTCCTCTTCATCCATATTTTGACGCTTGAGCCATTCCTCTTTCGTGCGACTCCAGCGTTTGTGCGTCCAGAGCCACATCTCAGGATGCTCCTTGATGTCGGCTTCAAGGAGTTCGAAATAACGGTCAGTAAGGGTGGTTTCAGGCACGGAAGCTGGGTGATCTTCCATTGGGATGATGTCCAGATGGTAGTAACCACGCTTGGGTCGGCTCATACGACCATACATCATGAAGGCATCCACCTTGCGGGCAATATGTTCGGCACCAATGAAAACAGCGGTGTCGTGATTGAGAAAAGGCACGAAATGGTGAATGCTCGCCCACTTGGGTTGCTGGTCACTGATGAAACCAATGGTATAGTTCTTTCCTTCCTTGCGAAGTTGGAGAATGCGACGGAAAGTTTCTTTCATCTTGATGTTCACACCACCATATTGTCCACGCAAGTAGATAAAGAGTTCATCCATCGCATCGTTGCGCAACGGATGGTAAATCTGTCCCGATGTGCACCAAGGCTGGATGCTATAATTGATGGAGGAAATCCACTCCCAGTTACCGAAATGACTCAAGTAGAGGAAGTGAAGAGTCTGTCCTGCCTCATGGCGTTTTTTGATTTCTTCGAGTCCGCTGAAGGTCATGCGGCGCATGATTTCCTCCTTCGACATAGAGAGCATCTTGATGTCTTCCACGAAATTGTCGCAAAGCTGATGGTAGAACTTCCGTTCGATGTCCTTCAGTTCTTGAGCACTTTTTTCAGGGAAGGCTGTACGCAGGTTTTCACGCACCACCTTCGTACGGTAGAACCTCCTCACAAACAGACTGAAGAAATCTGAAATGGCATATAACACGGGAAATGGCAACAAACTGATGAGCCATAGGCTTCCCTTGATGAATTTGTATGTAAACATGAATCGTTAGAAATTGCGAGTTAAGAGTTGAAGAGCCTTTGACACAACGGTCTCAGGGGAAATATTCATGCAACGCAAGTCACCGAATTTACAAGGCTTCTTTCCGTAGATGGAGCAAGGACGACAAGGCAAATCAATCTGCAATTCGTTTTCTGCATTCTGTCCATAGCCTGAGAACCCAGCCTTGGGATGTGTCGCTCCCCAGATGGAAAGGGTCGGGATGCCGAAGATAGAAGCGATGTGCATGTTGGCAGAATCCATCGAAATCATCAAGTCGAGTTGCGACATGAGCAACATCTCGTTCTTCAGTCCACCCATCTTCCCACAGACGTTGACAACAGTACCTTTCAGTCCTTCTGCCTCTTTTTCCCAAGTTGCCAGGATTTCCCCCTCCTTCTTGCCAGCTCCGAAGAGGAGCACCTTGCATCCTTCATCAGCCAACGTGTTCACCACTTGCTGCATCTTGTCCAAAGGATATATTTTCTGTGCATGAGCGGCAAAAGGTGCCACACCCACCCATTTCTCGCCAACCTGCTTTTTGCCGACATGATTTCCCACTGTGATAAAGTCTTCGTTTCGCAAGTCAATCTTCATGGGCTGAGTTAGATCAATAGGAAAGCCCAAAGAGCGGAACACCTCTGCATAGCGTTCAGTCATTGGCTTCAAGGCAGCATGTGCCTGTCCTTCAGCAATCAGCGCTTTCTTCTCCTTACGTCCCTTGTCCACCGTCGCCACCTTGGTGCCTGCCATTGCGAAACAGGAACGGATATATTTGGAACGCAGCACATCGTGGAGGTCTGCCACAGCATCAAAGTTTCCCTTCTTCAGCCTGTTGTAAATCTTCGTCAGACCGATGATGCCATCTTGCTCAGCAAAGTCTATCCCTTTCACCTGTACGTTGGCAGGTAGCCACTCAAACAGCGGCACGAAACGTGTGCGTGTCAGCATGGTGATACGCAAGTCAGGGTGCTGAGTAGCAAGGGCATAGAGCACAGGCACGGTCATAGCAGCATCGCCCATCGCGCTAAAACGCATGACGAGCAACCGCTTGATGGTCTTGTTGTGCGGAAAACTGAACATGGGGCAAAGGTACGAAGAATAATTGACAATTGACAATTGCTCATCGATAATTTTAGGCTATAGGCCCTTCTACACCCTTAAAACAGCCCCAAATGACTAATTATCGATTGTCAATGAGCAATTATCAATTAAAATCACTAACTTTGTCACCAGTTTACAAACATACCTAAATGGATGGATATGAAAAGAATTACTATTTACGGGATCCTGCTGTTGATGGCGCTGACCATGCAGGCACAGACTTCTGCCAAAGCGAAGGAGCGTGTGGCTGAAGTGAAAAAGCTCTATGCTGAGGCAAAGGAGCGGATGGCGTATAATGACCAAGAAGATTACCCAGCCAAGAGCAACATGGAGGTCACCTATTATTATATGGCTCCAGGGGCAGGTCCCATCAAGCACTATGTCAAGTACTACATTGGTTCTGAAGAGACAGACGAGGGAGAAATTCTGGGTTACAGAACTTATTTCGTCAGCGATTCGTACAACTCAGGGGCTCGCAAGATCTATGAGGAGTATCTGCTCGACGAGAAAACAGGTACGTTGATTTTTGCTTATGCCTATGAGCAGAATGGCGATGACTCCAAGAACGAAGGACGCTACTATTACTACAAAGAAGGCTCTTTGGTACATAAGGATGTGAAGATCAATACGGAATGGGGCGCATATTTTGATGAAAAATACGTCAAGAATAAGGCTGCCAACCTCAGGAAGGCGCTGGGTCTGATGATGAACAATTAAACAACAGATAAAATGAAAAAGATTCTCATTTATGTTATTGCATTTGCCTTTTCCCTTTGTGGATGGGCAGAATCCACTGTGGATGTAGAGAAGTATTGGGCACAGTTCCAAGATCTGTATGAAGAGGGGGATCTGGACGATGATCACGGAACGCTGACGAAGTATGCCTTCATTGACATTGATGGTGACGGAATCCATGAGGTGTGGTTACGCACAGAAGATGATGAGGATGGCGCCATTTTCTGCTTTGATGAGGAGGGTGAGCCTGTGCTGATTATCGCAGAGAGTGAGGGCAAGCGTCCATCCTTCGGAAAGGGTTGGGTGTATAACGGCTATCCTGCTGGTGGTCCTTCCTATTTCAATCAATATGTCTTGGTGAAAAACAGTCGGGTGGCATTGGAGTTTACCGATTTCCAAGTGGAGGAAAGTCACGAATACTATCTTGGTGATACAGAAATCAAAAAATCAGAAGCCAAGAAAATCCAAGCGAACTTCGCGGGTGAAGGCAAGCAACTGAACCCCGAATGGCATCAAAGAGCAGGGGTTTCTGCCCAGATCAATGATACCCTTGACGAAATCCAATCAGGTTGGGCAAAGAAGACCATCACGGGTGTGAAGAGTGGTAACATCCTGCCTCTACTCACCGCCTTCAACCAGACTTGGCCCACAGCTCCAGCTGCTGCCTTGCTGGCACATCCCGTCACCAACGAGGGAGACGAAGATGCTTATTCCATCACAGTGGATACTCCCAACGGATATGTGTGTTCCCAAGAGTTGGGCGACGATGGTGAGGACATCGAAGCGTGTGTGTGGAAACGCTCCAACGGACACAAGCTCTTTGCTGTAGTCTATACCCGTTATCATGGGCTCACTCCTCACCCCATCGCACTCTTCTACGACTACGATGCCACCAAGGGAACCCTCACCCCCGAGTTCGATGTTCCTCTGGTGCAGTTCTTGCCCTCCTACAGCGACCGCAGCGTAGATTTTGTTCACATCAAATTGCCACAGCAAGGAAAGGATGTGGAGGTCTGGGAGTACCTGATGCCCTGGGGCTTATACATCAAGCAGACTTTCAAGTGGAACGGTATGCAACCCATGTGGTCATCCACCACCATCGACAACTACGACCAGATGTGCCGTCAGTTCGACAGCACTTATCAGCTGGAAGAGAAGGTGAAGTTCGACAAGTATGCGCTCGTCGATTTCGATGAAGACGACAACCCGGAATTGTGGCTCTCCTCCAACAACAATGATAACCAGGCTATCTTCACCATCAGTCTTGATGGCATTCAGATGGTGGCGTCCACTTACTACAAGACCAACTTCGTCTTCCACGAGAACAACGTGATTGGTTCAGCAGGCGGTTGCGGAACAGGCTGTTTCAATGCCGAATACGTCAAGCTTGACAACAGCAAGGTGCTCTACCGTTTCCAAGACTTTCAGGAGTACGATTACCAGAAAGACAAGATGAACAGCACCTACTCTAAGGACGGCAAGGAACTCTCCAAAGCAGAAGGCGAACGCATCTACAAGTCGTTTGGCGAAGTGAAGGACATCATTCCTTTGATGCACGAACTGAAATAATCCCAACGAGACAACACACATAAAAAGAGTGCACTGAATTCAATCGGTGCACTCTTCTTGTATTCTATGAAACAAGTATTGATCAATCGTCTTCCTTAATGGTGGCTTTCACTGTACCACCCTTCTTGGTGTAGCTTCCGCAACGAATGCCGTTCTTTTTTGTATCACCATCCTTCGACACAGTCAATGTACCAGCCTTCACAGTCAGGTCGCCATCCACTTTCATGCCCCAGCACTTGTGTGGGTCATCTTTGTCTTCTGGCACCGTACACTTCTTACCCGTTGCTTCAATGGTGATGTTGGTGGTGTTATCATCCTCGCTGATGGTCATGTCGCCATCTGTCTGGATGCCACGAGAACCATTGCTGGCAGCTTTGATATTCAGTGTACCACCACTGATGTTCACGTCACCCTCAGCCTTGATGCCCTTCGCATCCTCAGCGTTTGCCAAGGTGATATTGAGTGTACCACCCTTGATGATGACACCACCTGTGTTTTCTTCCTCTTCCACGATGTTATCATCGTCATCTGTTTTATATTCCACCTGAATGCCATCATTCACCGTGTTCTTGTCGATAGTCAGTTCGCCACCATTCATCTGGAAGAACTGCCCTACATGGATAGCGTCATTGGCAGCTTTCACAATGTTGATCGCCTTCACCGACTTCTTCACCTGCAGATACTCCTTCGAGGCGATGGCATGGTTGCCGTTACCCGTCACGTTCAGTGTACCGTTACCCTCTATCTCAAGGTGACCCTTCGTGTAGAGGCAAGCCTTCTGCTCACCACCCGCATAGTCAACCAACGTGTTTGTCGTACCATCTTCCATGATGAGATTGATACGCTTTCCACACTGGATGTTGATGGCAGCACCCTTGTTGGAGGTGAGATCCACTCCGTTCAGCATCACTGAGAGTTTGTAGGTGCCCGTGATGGTGAGTGAACCATCCGAACTACTGCCTGCGATGGCATAGTAAAGTTCTTTCGTAGTGTTGGTACTGGTCAGTACAACATGGGAACTAGTACCACTCGTGCAGGTCACACCTTCCATCTCTTCAGGGATGTTCACAGTGGCTGTCGTGCCGCTGTACGTGATGGACACCAGCGAATCATTCACTTCGATGGTGTCAGTCTTGGTCGTGTCAGTTTTTGTGGTGTCAATGTCCGTTGTATCCGGCTTTTCTGTATTTCCCTGATTGTTATTCGAAGTATCAGGGTCGTCACTGCTACATGCGGAGAAGAAAAAACTTCCCAGCATCATGGCGCAACAGAAATAAATGAGTTTTTTCATTATGAAAGTGTTATAAATGTGAGTTAAAATTTGAATCCATATCCTATGCCCAGCAGGTGTCCGTTGGGGTCTTCATCGTCATTTTCGGTCTGATAGCGGTAGAACACGTCCAGCTTGTGCTGCTTGCCGAGGTTGATGTCCGTACCTGCCGTGAACTTCCACTTATTGGCGGTATAGTTCAATCCACAACCATAATCTACAGAAGCGTAAGGATTCACAGGGCAATGACGGATGTTGTACTGAGCCGTCAGCTTTGAGCGCAGCACAGAACGGTCTTTCTTGTCATAGACCTTTTCGGAAGCCGTTTGGGTCAAGGCTGAGGTGGGGTCATCCTCATCCACTAAGCGATACTTGGTCATCGGAACGGACACTTTGTTGGAATGGGTGAACTGGAAGGTCTCCTTCAGCGAGAAGTTCCAACGCTTGTTGGGCTTGTAAGCAGACGACAAACTCACGCTCGTGCGATGACTGTTGCGCCAGTAGCCCTCCTTGTCGTTGTATCCCTTATAAGTGAGAACCGTATTTCCTTCACCATCCAGATTGGCATCATACTTCGTGTTGACTTCTGGCAGATTATATCGCCACATGTATTTCCAACCCACCGATGCCTTCACATTCAGTTTCTTTGAAGCACTCTGGAACAGGCGCATATCCAACTCGCCTCCCACTGTCCAACGCTCTATCTTCCGAGTGTTGTCCTGTGTGCGTGCCTCACTCTCAAGACTGAAGCTCATGCCTGGACGTATCTTCTTCTCAGCACCAACCGTGAAGTCCATGCCGAAATCGTCACTTTGGGCATGAAGAATTGAAGGATTGAAAAATTGAAGGATTGAAGCAACCAATATGGTAGCCAGCATCCTCTGGTGTGTAAGTGTCATTTTATGCATATTCCTTAGGCATTTTCTGCACCGACTCATCCTCCTCGTCTGTGTTGTAGTAGATCTTGATGAGTGCCATATCTTTCAGGAAGTCGATGGAACCGATAGACACATTGGTGATGTCCAATCCTGTACGTGCCTTCAAGTCCTCAATGAGTTCCTTGCGCATCGAAGGTTTGATGAGGTCTATCTTGTCATACTTGACGTACTTCGATGAGAGGCTCTTCACCAGCTTGTTTGCTTCGGCAATCCACACACCTAACACGAAGATGATATCTGTCAGAATCAACTCACCCATGCTCGTCATCAATGGACCAGCAAACTCAGGGTGCTTCGGACTGATGTCAGCAGCCCAAGCCAAACCATTGATGGCAGCCAGAGAGATGATGAGGAAGAGGTACGTCATCTCGCGGATTGGCACAGATTCTGTACGATAGCGCATGATACAGAAGATGGCGAACAGACCCATTGCGATACCCGTCTTGATCTTCGCATCGCCCATCAGGTGAATCAGCATGAAGATGCAGAAACCCACCAGGATGTAGGTGAAGAAGAAATCACGACGACGTGCCTTGGGGAAGTAAAAGGCACGGGCAATGATGATGGTGAACACTGTGTTGATAATCAGTCGCAGGAACAAGTCAAGGATTCTACACGTATCACTTGACAGCACTGCAAAAAAGTCGTTAAGAGCATCCATATAGTTTTTGATTTTAGAATTCTTTATTTAGGTTTATAATTCGTGGTCTATAAATCTTCGTCCGTTGATTTTCTCCAGTTTCCGGAGTTTAGGCTTGAAGTTGTTCTGTTTCAACCCTGGGTCGGTCAGCGCCATACCGATGCAGCACTTCGAGAAACCCGTCGGATGTACGTGGATGTCCCTCAGCAGGTTGCACACAGGCGAGAACACATTACCGTCCCGTTTCAGTTCGATGATGACCAACTGGTCAGTCCCGTGGTCATTCCCTGTCTCAAAATTGTGGAAACCGATGTTGAAGTCAATCGTCAGGCGTTCTGTCTTTCCCTTGTTCACCAATGTCACGCGTTCGAACTGGTTCCTCACCACAGCATTCAACTTGTCGAGGTCAAGTCCCGTCTTGCGTTGCACCAGCTCGTGTGCACCCTCCACCCCTCGGAAATCATCCTGACTCGGCACCTCAATCCTCTTCTTCTTCGTCCGTGCATGGTTGTTCTTGTTCTTCACCTCCAAGAATGTCAGATGGCTCGCCACATACGTCCTCACCCTCACCTTCATGCGTCGAGCACGCTTGTTGTGGTGCATGATATACATCAGGTGATCATCTGTATCGTAATAAGTGGTCAGGTAAGGGATGATGCGTCGTTCCAATGTCTCCTGCACATAATACTTATCCTGCACCAATCCAAGCAACTGCACCAGTTGCGCCTTCGACGCCACATATTTGGTGTCGAGGCGGTTCATCAGTTTGATGCCTGTCATTTCTTCCAGTGTGATGGGAGCCATCGAATCAAGCAATTCCTTGATGGCACTATCCTCCTTGCCCATTTCCGATTCAGGTGTTGTTTTTGGTTTGTATGTATGGTCTTGGTCAAAATCGGGGCAAAGGTAGCACAAAAAAATCACACCACCATAACTTTCATCACTTTTTCAATCTATTTAACCTAAATAAAAGAAAATTTAGAAGGATGACCCATCCAACACAAAAAGGAGGCATCCGATTTTCGGAGCCTCCCCTTCTCTTACCTCTTACATCATACATTAGTCATCTCACCTCTTTTCTATTTCTTGCTCTTCTGAAAACTGTCAACTGTCAACTGAAGAATATAGCCTCTTGATTTCCATTGCGAAATCATCTTCCCAGTCTTTTCCGTTCCCATTCCTTCCTGCCTTCTCACTCGCTTGGCATCCTCCAGCGTGAAGGTGTCGGGCAGGAGTTCCAGCAGGTTGCGTGGTCCACGCTTGCCCACTCGCTCCTCACTTCGGTTTGCCTTGTCGATGTCCTCGCCAAAGAACTCCATCTTGCACCACAGATCGTAGTTCAGGCTCCAACGGATGAAGTCCTCGATACTTTTCTCCCATTTCTTGCCGTTCGCCACATAGAGCACACAGGCTTTCAACCAGGCGATGACACAGGCACGATGTGAGAGGTTCCAGTAGGTGGCGTTCTGGCTCAATCTGGCAAACTCGGCACATTCCTCCTGCAATTTCTTCACCAGCTTCCATGCCTGTGGACAATCAATCAGTCCTCTTGCTGCCACAAGGTTGTCGATGTAGGGTTTCAGTGCCTCGTCGAAGGCTGCGTCGTACTTGCCGTAGATGGGTTGCTCACCACCAATCTCCTGTTCGGGGATGGTGCAGAAGTTGATGCGGCTGATAGGTCCATCGGTCAGCACCCTGTTGAAGAACCTCCTGCCCTTGAGCACGGTCGTGCAGGCATTCCAGTTGAAGCGGCACTGGGGTCTTGCTGTCACACTCTGCGTACCCACACGTGTCTGTCCATATTCTGCCCCTGGGTCGAACGCCAGACACATCAGCTGGAAGTGCTGCTTGCCCGTCTGACCTTTCAGTTGCTCGAACAGATCCAGCTCGTTCAGCTTCACATACACGAAGTGCCCTTCTGCCTCGTCCATGCGAGTGACCAGCGCTGGCTTCGTCATGTCAGGGTCAATCATCTGGATGATCAGCCCCTCAGGTCGCGCCATCTTGTCCTTGTTGGCACCCTTCTTCTGGCAGTCCTTCTTCCATTCTGCCTCCCTGCGCTCGTTCTCCTTGTCCCTGCGTTTGATGTCTGCCATGATGTGCTCGATGGGCTCATCAATGCAGCCCTTACCTGCACCCGTCTCAGCCATCAGGCAGTTCATCAGAGTGGCTTCGTGTTCCCTGTGGTCGGTGTATTCAAATCGCACCTCACACAGATGGGTCGCCAAGGCTGGGAACACAGCATGTGCCACAGCAGGCTTATACATCGCAGGTGTCTTCGAGGTGAGCAGTTCAATGAGTTTGGGCAGACGCTTGGGAATCTGGGGAGTTGACAGTTGATAGTTGACAGTTGACAGTTCATCATCCCTCAGACTTCTTACTTCAGCCCTCTTCTGCGCCTTCGCATTGATTTCACGCAAGCTGGCATTCATGAAGCCCTTGTCGGTGTCGTACTTTTCATAGAAGTAGTCGATGAGCTTCTGGCAGTCCTCCGTCTGCGAATAGTTGGGCAATCGCTCTGCCACCACCGCCTGCAACTGCTGACGGCTCATCAGTTTGCCCACACCCACCGACAGCACCGACATCAGGTTCGTGTGCCAATTGTGCTCGCCCCACACATCCATCGCCTCCACATTCAACCCTGCCTGTTCTGCGCACAGGTCAAAGGCGACAAGAGATGCGTTCGATGCTTTCTCTGAACACGAAGGTTCTTTATTTTTCGTCTTTTTATCCGTTTTATCTGTTAAATCTGTGTTCGAAATACACTCAGTGGCTTCAAAAATCTCATCATCCAAGTATATCAGGTCTTCCTCCGTGGTCGTAAAAAACACCCGTGTGATATCCTTCGCCCCCTTATCGAATTCCACTTCAAGCACTTCGCTTGCCCACTTCAAGTTCTCCTCCTGACTCAGTTCCGGTTTGCGTTTGAACACCAGGTGATAACCCTGTGCCCGTGCGCTCAGTTCCAGCATCAGCAAACCCAGTTCGTCCTTCTTGCTGAGGATGCGCTCCTTCACCTGTGGCATCTCCTCAGCAGCGATATGGTCGATGTCCATGCCCACCGTGGTGCTCATTCTCGTGCTCCCTTTCAATGAACCGTCCTCATTGGGCAGGCACGAGTAGTTCATCTGCACCAGCTTGCTCTTCTTGCTCTCATCGCCTCCACGAACTGCCTTCAGGTTCGCCTGCTGCTCCTTGCTTCCACGTCGAGCCAGATACTGCTCCCGTGTGAGGACGGGGCGCATCATCTTCGCCCCATCCTGATAGTATATTTCATGTACGCTCATAATCTTCAATTTTAAATTCTCTTCTCCCTCCCCTCAACAGGGGAGTCGGAGGGGTCTTCAACTTCCATCATGGCGATTTTCGCCAGTCTATTCTCATGGTCGAGTGCCTGCAGCTTCTCCGAGGGGAACATGTCGATGGGCAGGCTGGTGAATCGTTTCACCCTCAAGCACGATCGCTTCACCCATCCGTACGGTGTCTTGCACACCAGCACATCCTTCGGATGCTTTCCACTCTTCCTGTTGTATGCCTTGAATGTCAAAGCACCTGTGTTGTTGTCCACATAGAGGACACCTTCAATTCTCTTGCCCGTCACCAGCTGCTCCAGCAACTCGAGGGCGTTCATGATATAAATGTACTTCTTCATAATTTTGGATTGTTTTTAGCGAGTGAAGCTTCTGAAATCCGATGGCCATCTTTAATCACGTGAAGACCTCATCGCTCCAACCCAAATTGATTATTCTCTTACTTCTTACCTCTCACCTCTATTATGCTTCGGAAACGCCAGTTCATACCCCCTTCTCACCGTCTCCAAATCTGCTTCCGTCACATACGCATCGCCATTCTCCACCTTCGCCATTGCCCAGACAAATCGGATGGCTTCCTCTCGCTTCTCGGCTATCCACGAGTCCACCACGATGGTGCTTGTTGGATGCAGTCCTGTCAGTTGGCACACCCTTTCGACATAGGCTTTTGTGTGGTTGTGGTCCTTGGGTGGTGCCCATCGGTAGATGATGTCAATGACCGTCCAGCGTTGGTACTTCTGGTTGTAGGTGTTCAGCAGGATGAACGCTGCCCTGTACCCCATCTCCATGCTCTCGAAGATGCAGAACTTGCCGTCGTGGCTGACTTGCCCCTTCCACAGCTTGCCACCCTTTCGGATGTTCAAGGGGTTCTTGTTCCTGATACCCCTTGGGAGTTTTTTTGTTGTTGTCTTCTTCATGATGAAATACGTTTTGAAAGATTGATTAGCTTGATGTTCGTGAACTCCTTGCCGTTGTACTCACGCAGCGAGAACGAAATCGTCAGATCCAGTTCTGCCTGGCTTTCCATCAGCTCTTGGAGCTGCTTCACATAGTCAGGGTTTCCACAGATGTGGTCACACACCATGATGTCCTCGCCCTGCTTGCCATCGTTGCGCACGTATGGCACACTCACTGTCACTGGGTAAGTTTCACGTTTCTCACCCTCCTTGGTCGTCCAACTACGTGGCACGCCAATCGATTTAATAAAACCAGTTTTAATCATAAATGTTTTTGTTTTTGAAAAATAATAATGTGTAAGTTCTCTCATCCGAGGTCTATGGGTTTATTGAGCCACGTTCCTGTCGGATTTCTTTGCAAAGTTAGGGCATAAAAAAAACGCCCCAATGACTTGGAGCGTTTTGGTAATGAATTGGTAATGTATTGGTAAAATCTACATGAGGTCAACCTTAGGGAGTGCCGCTTTTCCCAGTTCTGTGACCAATGCCAGCACCACCTCCCTGCATTGCAGAAAGAAGTTCTGATCATCCTTACTGGGTTTCACCTTGTCCATGCAGCGAGCATCCTGATCCATAAAGGTTAAGGAACATTCGCGCCTGATGTTGTTATAATCACATTCGTATTCCAGCTTACCCAAGGGCAGCTCTTTCACCTTGTCGCAGAAAGCAGGCACGTTGGTGGGGTAATTGCAATACCACTTCAAGCACCAATACACAGCCGCCCACTTGCGCTTCGAATTAAGCGGCTTTTTTTCTCCATTGACAGCTTTGATGGCTTGCGCTATCTGCTCGTCCGTGTAACCATTCGTGTCCGTATGACCACCTCCAATGTTTACAGTCCCCGTGAAGGTAATCTCTTTGGCAATAAAGTTGCCAGGGCTATACACATTGATGCTGAACCCATCATTGTTTTTCTTTTGTTCTTCCATCTCCTTACTATTTCCTTGTGATGTTATGCGCTATGTAATTACCAGGGCTTTTCACCTCTATCTCTGCATTCTTCACCTGTATGCCCATCATCCTCCTATTTCGGAACTCTTGCTCAATGCTGTCCACCAGTTCGAAGTCTTTCCTGGAACCGCGTCCTCTCAGCATCCTATTCAGCAACCACACGATAGATCTTGCCTCCTCCCACTCCACACAATCCTTGGCGTTCTCCACAATCTGCGAAAGCGTGAAGGTCGGCTCTGCATGTACCTGCTGTGCAGGAGGTGTCTGTTGCTCCGATTGCAACCGGTCAGCATCCTTCAGGAGTCCACTCAGCAGAGACTCTATCAGGCGCCCATTATTTTTATTATTCATTCCAATCGGTTGCATATCAATACGTTAAGGTTTTGATAATTTTGGTTAGAGCCGACGAAAGACGAGAAAAGGAGCCACAAGGGCACCTTCCTTTCATCAAATAGGGACTACTGAATCAACCCTCCAATCACCTCTCAGTTTCCCTCAAATGTCGCTCATGAAATTCAACAGCAAAGGTCAGTATTTTTCATCAATCCACCAAGCAAAACCACACTTTTTTTTCAAGAATTTTTCAACACCCCTGTTGATAAAATTCCATGAAAATGATAATCAACAAGATGCAAAAATCGAGGCGAAAAACGCCCCGATTTGGATGAAATTTTCATACAATGCCGATGAATACACGGCTTGTAAGAGGATGGGATGAAAAAAGTGTAAAATGGGAAGTGGCAAACTTATTATTTCCCATATATGCGATTATATTCACTTATCGCTTGTTCATTACCACAATGGGCAGACATTAAAAGATATTCTTGTGATGCACGTTTGTTTCCCAGATCCTGTTCACGAACAGCCATATTATATAAATAACGTGAGTTCGACGAAAATAATTGCAAAATAAATGCCTTATTATTAGGTAATTAGCGATATTTTTAGTAACTTTGTAGCTGCAAACAAACAAGTATTACTAAAGAATATCGCTAATGTTTACCGAGGACAAAGTTACAGAAATTTTTTGTATTGCAGATGATTTTTGCATTTTTTTTGACTCCCAGATGAAAAAATATACCTTTAAGTCTGATAAGAAGCGTCAATATCACCGTTCCTGCACGATGTCAAAAGCGGAAATCATGATGATAATGATACTTTTCCATTCGTCTGGCTACAGATGCCTCAAGCATTTCTATCTTGAGCAGGTGTGCAAGCACATGCGCCATCTCTTTCCGAAAGTGGTATCATACAACAGATTCGTGGAGTTGGAGCGTGAGGTCGCGATTCCTCTTATCATATTCATCAAGGAGGTGCTGCTTGGTAAATGTACAGGGATAAGCTTCGTGGACAGTACTCCACTGCGAGTCTGCCGTAATCAGAGAATCCAGATGCACAAGACATTCAAGGGTATTGCCCAGAGAGGAAAATGTTCCATGGGATGGTTCTTCGGCTTCAAACTGCACCTGATATGTAATGAGAAGGGTGAGTTGCTGAACTTCATGATCACCCCGGGAGATGTCGATGATCGCAAGCCACTCGAATATAAGGCTTTTGTCGAGTTTATATATGGAAAACTCGTTGGAGACAAAGGATATATAGGCAAGGAACTCTTCCAGCGTCTCTTCGTTGATGGCATACAGCTCATCACGAAACTCAAAAGCAACATGAAAGGAGCTATGATGTCTGTATCCGATAAGCTTCTGCTAAGGAAAAGGGCCATCATTGAGACAGTGAACGACGAACTCAAGAATATTGCCCAGATAGAGCATTCGAGGCACAGGTGTTTTGATAATTTCATGGTAAACCTGCTGGCTGCTTTGGCTGCATATTGTTTCTTCCCGAAGAAACCTACCATTAGGGTGCAGACGGTTGACTGTTCTTATGATAGACAACTTACTCTATTCTAGAGTATTTTCGTCGAACTCACGTTAA
>JAGAAZ010000084.1 GCA_017614895.1 Bacteroidaceae bacterium
CATCGGTTTCTGGCACCTCGCTCGCATAGCAGTATACATCCTTTAATGATTGGCAGTTATAAAATGCATTTTTGCCGATAGATGTGACGCTGCTGGGAATGATTACAGAAGTCAAGACATCCTTCAACTTAACTGAGTACCGGAAAGCCCTGTCGCCAATAGCCGTGACAGTATATGCGACTCCGTCCTTTTCCACAGATTCGGGAATGACAATGTCACCCTCATATGGTTCCTTGCCAGCTATCACCGTTGCCGTATGCGTCTCCTCGTCAAAACTATAATTGAGAGCAGTTTCGTCATCAGCCCATGCCATCGCTGTCGGAAGCAGAGCCACCAATAATAAAAGTAATTTTTGTTTCATACATTTAGTGATTTAATAGTTAATATTGATTGTTTGAATAGATGCAAAAAGAAAACGTGGACAATTTACTTCGTCTACGTTTCTGAGGTATTGGGGAAAACCTATTAGTCTTAAACGAGTAAACGTCCACGCCGAACAGCGTGAACTATCTACTTCAGTTCTTGACTAATTTCTTTCAATTCCCCAATTGTCAGAAACAAGAATCAAAAGTGGATGTTCATCCTATATGTCCTTAATTTCTCATCTCAGCCCATAGGCATCAAGGTTTTTTAGTTATACTTTATGTTTTTGTCATTTTACTTGTGCTGCCTGAGCATTCGGTTCGCGACGAGTGTCCCAGAAATCAACAAGCTTCTTCCAGGTCACGCATCACATCATCGAATTCATACACCCGACCCTCTGCGATGTCACGTTCAGACTGGTCAATTCGTGCATTAAGTTCCTCCATCGTGTAGGGCTTCAGCTTTTCTTCTGGAGCTCGCATGTGGTTTTTCATCTCTTCCACCAGCCAAATCATGTCTGAAGTGGAAAGCGTGCCGAAGAGGTAGTCACGCAGGCTTGCTAAAGTTGCTGTGCTCATATTGTTTCCTTTCTGTTATTTGTTTCGTTTGCAAAGATATATCCTTTTTCCAACACCTCCAAACTTTTCCCCAAATTTTTTCATTTAATTACTCCAATCATCATCTTACACCACAAGAGCCCGTGCAATCGCACAGGCTCCAATTTTCTTTGTCTTCCAAACATTTGCCAAACTTTTTTGAAATTAAATCTTCAGAAAGCGCTCTCCATGTGGAAATAGAGTCCTGTTCCGTGTTCGTCCTCCACTTCGCTGGCATAGATGTTGAAGTCAATGCGGATGTTCTCGCGGTCGGCAAAGGGTACGGCAATCACGGCTTCTGCGTTCATCGTGTCGCCTGATGGTGTTTCCGAGATGGTCAAGTCGAACTTCTTGCCGGCTTCTTCCACGAAGCGTTCCAACAGGGTGATGGCGCTGGTATTTTCACACTTGTTTTCCACGCTGATGTGTACGGGAAAAGTCATTGTAGAATGAGTTTTATTCATGAAACGCTGTTTTTTGTCATAAATAAGGTTAAAAAACGCGCCAAACGTGCGTGGGCAAACGTTATAACACCTATCTTTGTATCACTTTTCGAATGCAAAGATACAAATAATGTTGAAAACATTCATCACTTTATTCATCATTTGTGTTATTCTGATAGGCATTGCCATGCTTTTCTTGAGTGTCCGGTTGATATTCAAGAAGAATGGTCGTTTTGTGAAGACACATGTGGGCCAGTCGAAGGCGATGCGCGACAGAGGCATCACTTGTGTGCAGAGTCAGGATTTCGCCATGCGGCACAAATCTCCGTATGCCGTAAAAGAGTGAGAGACGACGTAAAAGAGCGTGAGAAATAACGTAAAAGATTGAGAGATAAACTTAAACAAAGAATATGAAGAAATTTACTACACTTGTCCTTCAAGGACTTCTGATGGGCGCTGTCGCTGCTACCATCATGTCTTGCAACAATGCTAACAACGAAAATGCTGCCGAGGAACCTGCTGCGAAGGCTTCGTCGAAAGAGGCACCCAGCTACAAGATTGCTTATGTGCTGATTGACACCCTCACTTCTCAGTATCAGAAGTGCAAGGATCTGGAAGAGGAATTCACCAAGAAGCGTGCCAATGCCGAATCCACCATCCAGGCGAAGGGCAAGAGCTTCACAGCCCAGTTGCAGGATTTCAACCGCAAGTATCAGAGCAACCAGTTCACCCAGCAGCAGTTTGAGGCTGAACAGGTTCGTCTGCAGAAGTTGCAGCAGGATTTGCAGGATCTCGAAGCACGTCTGAGCAATTCGCTTCAGGAGGAATACCAGAAGGAGTTCCAGGCGCTGACCGACACCATCCAGAACTTCACCAAGTCCTATGCCAAGGAGAAGGGTTATGACTTCATCCTCTGCAAATCTTCTGGTATCGACAATGTCCTCTATGCCAACGAGGCGTATGATGTGACTGACGAGGTGGTGAAGGCACTCAACAAGCGTTACAGCAAGGATGCTCCTAAGAAAGAGGAGAAAAAGAAATAAGTCTCGAATCGTATATTCGAGAGTTTACGTATATATAAATAATGTAAGAGGACTTTAGCATGGTCGCTAAAGCCCTCTTTGTTATCTCGGCATGTGGACTGATTAAATCAGTTCGATGCTTCTCTTCACGAATTTGTTCAGTGCTTCGCCCTTCAGCAGTCCGTTCTGCAAGAGTGCCAAGTCTATGAGCTGACTCACCACTTCAGCCTTCGCATCCTTGATGTTGGCCTTGATGAGCGGATGGTCAGTGTTGAGTACGAGATTGAGCATCGTTGGCATCTCGCCATAGAATGCCATACCAGGTTGCAGACGTGACATATCTTTCATTCTGCGCATGTACTCGCTTTGGGTCATCACCACGGGTGCAGCGGTCTCGCCCAATGCTTGTGGCTCCACGTTGAACTCTATCTTCTCAATCTTTGGCAGTGCGTTCTTGAAGGTTTCCGTGAGTGCCTTTTTGTCATCCTCTGGCAGTTCCTCCTTCTTCTCGTCGCTCTTCACGATGAGCTTGTCCACTACGTCAGAGTCTACACGTGTGAAGCGACTCTTTTCGAATTTCTCCTCAAAGAGATTACACATGGCAGGATCGAGTTGTCCGTCCATCAGCAGCACGTTGTAGCCTTTTGCGTTGGCTGCATCAATGTAGCTGTACTGGTCGTCCTTGTTGTTGGCGTAGAGGTAGATGAGGTTGCCGTCCTTGTCGGTCTGCTCACCCTTGATGAGGGTCTGGTACTCCTCGAAGGTGTACATCTTGCCTTCCGTGTCCTTCAGCAGAGCAAATGCCTTTGCCTTGTCGTAGAAGTCACTTTCTGAAAGCATTCCGTAGTTGATGAAAATCTTGATGTCGTCCCACTTTTCTTCAAACTGTTTCCTGTCGCTCTTAAAGATAGATGACAACCTGTCGCTCACCTTTTTCGAGATGTAGGTCGAAATCTTCTTCACGTTTGAGTCGCTCTGCAAATAGCTGCGGCTCACGTTCAACGGAATGTCGGGTGAGTCAATCACACCATGCAGGAGTGTCATAAAGTCAGGCACAATACCCTCCACATTGTCAGTCACGAACACCTGATTGCAGTACAAGTTGATCTTGTTCTTCTGGATGTCGAGATTCGTCTTCACTTTCGGGAAGTACAGAATACCCGTTAGGTTGAAGGGGTAATCCACGTTCAGGTGAATCCAGAATAGCGGCTCGTCGCTCATGGGATAGAGCTTCTTGTAGAACTCCTTGTAGTCCTCGTCCTTCAGTTCGCTGGGCTTGCGTGTCCAGAGTGGAGTGGTGTCGTTGATCACATCATCCTCATCCGTTTCCACGCTTTTTTTCTCCTTATCGTCCCACTTTGTCTTCTTGCCGAAAGCCACAGGAACAGGCAGGAACTTGCAGTACTTATTCAGCAACTCGCTGATTTTATACTTCTCTAAGAAATCCTTACAGTCATCGTCAATATACATCACGATGTCCGTACCGCGGTCTGCCTTCTCCGCATCCTCAATGGTGAATTCTGGACTGCCGTCACATGACCACTTTACAGCCTTCGAACCTTCCTGCCAACTCTTCGTGATGATTTCCACCTTCTTGCTCACCATGAAAGCTGAGTAGAAACCCAAACCAAAGTGACCGATGATGGCGTTCGCATCCTCCTTATACTTATCCAGGAAGTCGTTCGCACCAGAGAAGGCAATCTGATTGATGTACTTGTCTATTTCCTCCTCGGTCATGCCGATACCGCGGTCACTCACTGTCAGTGTACCCGCTTCTTTGTTGATGCTTACGCGAACTGTCAAGTCGCCAGCCTCTTCTTTCAGTTCACCTTTCGAGGCAAGCGTCTTCAACTTTTGGGTGGCATCCACCGCATTGCTCACAATCTCGCGAATGAAGATGTCATGATCGCTATAGAGAAACTTTTTGATGACGGGGAAGATGTTCTCAGTCGTAACCCCGATGTTACCTTGTTGTGCCATTATATTAATATGTTTAGAATTTGTCTTTCCCCATTCCAAAGCAAAAAAAATGCCAGTCCTCCTTAAGACTGACATTTTGTCGTTTTTTACGTGATGATTCTCTTTCCTTTGAAATGAATGAACTAAAAAAGGAGGAGCACACCCTGTTGGAATGTAGCCCCTCCACGCATTTGTATTGGAAGATAATTTGTGTGTTTTTGTTTCGATTAGTTGATGAACAAGAGTTCGCGGTATTTTGGCAGTGGCCAGAGGTCGTTGTCCACCACTTCCTCGAGCTTGTCGATGGGTCGGCGGATGGCGAAGAGCGACTCAGCGATATCGTAGTATGCCATAGCCTTCTCATGCTCGTCCTCAATCTTGTTGGCAGCCTTGCGGGCATCGACCATCGCGGCGCACTTGGTGCGGATGTCCTCGATGAGCTTGGTGACGCGCTGCAGCAGTGCCAGCTCGGTCTGTGCCATCGACTCGAAGTCTTCTGGATAGAGCGCCTTGAGCTGTGTGATGATGGTGAGCAGACGGGTCTTGTAGGCGAGGGCTGCAGGGATGATGTGGTTCTGAGCCATACGTCCCATTACACGTGCCTCGATCTGCACTTTCTTCGTGTAGGTCTCCCACTTCACTTCGTTGCGGGCCTTGAGCTCTGCCTCGGTGTAAACACCAGTGCGGGAGAACATCTCAACGGATGCGGGCTTGGTGAACTCTTCGAACATGGTTGGCACGCAAGTCTCGGTGTCCAATCCGCGACGCTTAGCCTCTTCCTTCCACTCGTCGGTGTAGCCGTTGCCGTCGAAGCAGACGGTGTCGATGATGCTGGAGATGAGTGGCTTGAGCACGTCCATGAAGGCGATGTTCATTGGTTTTCCGGCAGCCATTTCCTTATCTACAGCGGCCTTGAAGGCGGTGAGCTGGTCGGCTACGGCGGCGTTCAGTGTGGTCATCGCACCTGCGCAGTTTGCACTTGAACCCACAGCACGGAACTCGAAGCGGTTACCCGTGAAAGCGAATGGTGAAGTACGGTTACGGTCGGTGTTGTCGATGAAGATTTCTGGAATCTCGACCAGACCCACAGACTTCTCCTTCTTGCCGGCAATCTCGATCGGGGTGTCGGATGGCACTTCGAGGAGTTTGTGCAGCACCTGGGTCATCGTGTGTCCGAGGAAGGACGAGATGATGGCTGGAGGAGCCTCGTTCGCACCCAGACGGTGTGCGTTGGTTGCTGTGGCGATGGAAGCCTTCAGCAGGGCGTTGTGCTTCTGCACAGCCACGAGCACGTTCACGAAGAAGGTGACGAACTGGAGGTTGCCCATCGCATCCTTGCCAGGAGCGAGCAACAGAGTGCCGGTATCGGTACCGAGCGACCAGTTGTTGTGCTTACCCGAACCATTGATGCCTGCGAATGGCTTTTCGTGCAGGAGAAGCACAAATCCGTGCTTGCGGGCAATCTGCTGCATCAGGTTCATCATCATCTGGTTCTGGTCGTTCGAGAGGTTGGTCTCGCCATAGATAGGAGCCAACTCAAACTGGTTAGGCGCTACTTCGTTGTGACGGGTCTTCAATGGGATACCGTGACGATAACCTGCAATCTCCACATCCTTCATGAACTCCATCACGCGGGATGGGATAGCACCGAAGTAGTGGTCGTCCAACTGCTGGTTCTTGGAAGACTCGTGTCCCATCAGCGTGCGGCCAGTCAGCATGAGGTCAGGACGTGCAGCGAAGAGGTCTTCGTCCACGAGGAAGTACTCCTGCTCCCAACCCAGATAAGAATAAACCTTCTTCACCTTGGGGTCGAACATCTGGCAGATAGGTACAGCAGCGTCGCTCACAGCCTTCAGCGACTTCTTCAGAGGAGTCTTGTAGTCGAGCGCCTCACCTGTATAAGAAATGAATACGGTCGGGATGCAGAGGGTGTCGTCCTGAATGAACACAGGAGACGTTGGATCCCATGCCGTGTAACCACGAGCCTCGAAAGTGGCACGGATACCGCCGCTTGGGAACGAGCTGGCATCTGGCTCCTGCTGAATGAGTGACTTGCCCGTGAACTCCTCCAGCATACCGCCCTTGCCGTCATACTCCATCAGCGAGTCGTGCTTCTCGGCAGTACCCTCGGTCAGTGGCTGGAACCAGTGGGTGATGTGTGTCACGCCGTGCTCCATCGCCCAAGTCTTCATGCCGTCAGCCACCTCGTCAGCAATAGCGCGGTCGAGCTGATGTCCGTTGTCGATGCAGTCGATGAGTGCCTCATAAGTCTCTGTGCTCAGATACTTGTGCATCTTCTCACGGTCAAAAACTAACTCTCCGAAATACTTTGAAGTCCTCTCGGCTGGACTTTCAGCAGGCACCGCCTTCTTCTTGAAAGCATCCTGCACCACGTCAAATCTCAGTTTGCTCATAGTAGCGTTTGTTTATTTAGTTGTTTGTGTTATATTGTTGTTCTATTGGGGAATGAAAATCGCCCAGCGCACGGGCTGGTTAATAAGCCTGTTCGTGTACGCCCTTCACGGCACGTCCGCTGGGGTCGTTCATGTTCTTGAAGGCCTCGTCCCATTCGAGGGCGATAGCGGTGCTGCATGCCACCGATGCCTCCTGGTTGACACTCTTGGCGGCAGACGCGCTGGGGAAGTGCTCCTCGAAGATGCTGCGGTAGTAGTATTCCTCCTTGTTGAGCGGCGGGTTGATGGGGAAGCGTTCGGCTGCATGTGCCATCTGCTCGTCAGTCACAGCCTCGGAGGTGATCTTCTTGAGGGTGTCAATCCACGAATAGCCCACGCCGTCACTGAACTGCTCCTTCTGTCTCCAAGCGATGCTCTCAGGCAACATGTCGGCAAATCCCTCGCGAACCACACCCTTCTCGATCGTCTTACCAGGACACATCTTCAGGGCAGGGTCAATACGCATAGCGATATCAAGGAACTCTTTGTCGAGGAACGGAACACGTCCTTCGATGCCCCACGCCATCAGCGATTTGTTGGCACGCAGGCAATCGTAGAAATGGAGTTTGCCCAATTTGCGAACGGTCTCCTCGTGGAATGCTCTTGCATCAGGAGCTTTGTGGAAGTAGAGGTAACCACCGAAAATCTCGTCAGCGCCTTCGCCAGAGAGCACCATTTTGATACCCATGCTGCGGATAACTCGTGCCAGCAGATACATTGGGGTAGAGGCGCGGACGGTCGTCACATCGTAGGTCTCAATATAGTAGATGACGTCGCGGATGGCGTCCAAACCTTCCTGAATCGTGTAGTTCACTTCGTGATGCACCGTGCCGATATACTCCGCCACTTCCCGTGCTTTTGCCAAATCGGGAGCACCTTTCAAACCCACAGCGAAAGAGTGCAGGCGAGGCCACCACGCATCGTGCTCGTCATTGGTCTCGATACGCTTGGCTGCGTAGAGCTTTGCAATAGCCGACACCACAGAGGAATCCAGACCGCCCGACAGCAATACACCATAAGGAACATCGGACATCAACTGGCGCTTCACGGCTGCCATCAACCCGTCTTTCACCATCTGCACAGCCTCCTTGCGGTCGCTGGTTGCCCACTTCATGCCGTCGTACTTCATCCAGTCGCGCGAATACCAACGTTCTATCTTGCCGTCGTGCTTGCTGGTGCAGAAATGTCCAGGAGGGAAGGGCTTGTACTCGTCGCATTGACCCTCGAGGGCTTTCAACTCGCTCGCCACATACACGGTGCCGTCTTTGTCGTGCCCTATATATAAAGGTATAACGCCGATGGGGTCGCGTGCCACCAGATAGTCATCTTTCTCTGAGTCGTAGAGCACAAATGAGAAGATGCCGCTGAGCTCGTCCAAGAAGTCAACGCCCTTGTCCTGATAGAGTGCCAGGATGACCTCACAGTCGCTACCCGTCTGAAATTCATACTGTCCCGCATAGCGACGCCGAATCTCCTGATGGTTATATATCTCGCCGTTGACTGCCAGCACAATCTTGCCGTCAGTCGAATACAGTGGCTGTCCACCTGACAGCGGGTCAACAATTGCCAGTCGCTCATGCGCCAGCACCGCCTTCTCGCTGCTATACACTCCGCTCCAGTCAGGACCGCGATGCCTGATCTTTGCCGACATCTTCAACGCCTGCTCACGCTTCTTTCGAGCATCGCCTTTCGTTTTGAGTATTCCTACAAATCCGCACATGTCTTTTTGTTTTTATGTCTGCGTTGTTCTAGAACAAATTGTTTTTATTTTCTTGATTTCGGTTGCAAAATTACAAACTTTATATTTAATACACAAACAATTTGTAATAAAATTTTAATTTTTAGTGTTATTTTGTTTGTTTTTCTCGATTTTCCTATAAAAAAGGCAGGAACAAAGCACAAAAGCACTTCATTCCTGCCAATTTTTGGGTGTCACATTCGTCCACGTGATGATGTCAGGCAGACAGACGATTGATTTGCTGGATAAAATATTGATGCAAGTGGTGATCGGTGGTCAGTTCGGGGTGGAAAGCGGTAGCGAGCTGGTGTCCTTGTCGGACGGCGACGATACGACCGTCCACCTCAGAAAGAATCTCCACTTCGGGGGAGAGGGCACGATGAACGTAAGGTGCGCGGATGAAGGTCATCGGCAACTTGTCGGCGATGCCAGCTACTTCGCCTGTTGCCTGGAAACTGCCCAACTGACGTCCGTATGCATTACGGCAAACATCAATGTCCATCGTGCAGAGCCCTTCACGGGGATGCCCATCTTCCTGTTTGGCAAGCAGGATCAATCCTGCACAAGTGCCAAAGACGGGCAGGCCTTCGAGAATGGCTTGGCGGATAGGGTGGAGGAGTCCCAAACTGTTGAGCAGGTGGACTTGGGTGGTCGATTCGCCACCAGGGATGATGAGCGCATCCTTCGGTTGTTGCCAGTCTTGCAGTTGGCGTACCTCGAAGGTCTCCACGCCCAACTTCTGCAACACCTGTTCGTGCTCGATGAATGCCCCTTGCAGGGCCAATACAGCAACTCTCATACTACTTATCTTATTACTTACCTCTTTCAGCCATCAACAATTCTATCTCCTGTTCGTTAATGCCCACCATCGCCTCACCGAGGTCTTCGGAGAGTTCAGCCAACAGTTTCGCGTCCTGATAATTCGTGACTGCCTGCACGATGGCGGCTGCTCGTTTCTGGGGATTGCCGCTCTTGAAGATGCCGCTGCCCACGAACACACCTTCAGCGCCCAATTGCATCATTAGAGCAGCGTCGGCAGGAGTCGCCACACCACCAGCGGCGAAGTTCACCACAGGCAGTTTGCCGTTTTCGTGTACGTATTTCACCAGTTCGTAGGGGGCTTGCAACTGTTTGGCAGCCTCGAAGAGTTCGTCCTCGCTCATGCTGACCAATCGACGGATTTCACTCTGCATCAGTCGCATGTGGCTCACCGCCTGCACCACATCACCCGTACCAGGTTCACCCTTGGTGCGAATCATCGTGGCACCTTCGGCAATGCGTCGCAACGCCTCGCCCAAATTCTTGGCGCCACAGACGAAAGGTACGTCGAACTTCGTCTTGTCAATGTGGTAGATATTGTCGGCAGGACTGAGCACCTCGCTCTCGTCGATGTAGTCAATCTCAATGGCCTGCAAGATCTGTGCTTCAGCGATATGACCAATGCGGCACTTCGCCATCACGGGAATGCTTACAGCCTCCTGGATGCCACGAATCATCTTCGGGTCACTCATTCTTGATACGCCACCAGCTGCACGGATGTCAGCAGGGATTCTTTCCAATGCCATGACGGCACATGCACCAGCTTCTTCGGCAATGCGAGCCTGTTCAGGAGTGGTCACATCCATAATTACGCCGCCCTTCAGCATCTGTGCCAACTGGCGGTTTAACGCTTGTCTGTCTTCTTTCATTTTGTTGTGTTTTATGATAATTGTTTGTATTGACTGGGAGAAACGCCTTTCTGTTTCTTGAAATATCGGGAAAGGTGTGCCTGCGATGAAAAGCCGAGTTGCAGGGCGATTTCCTTCAGAGGCTTGTTGGTGGTGGTCAACAGCAGCGCAATCTCTGTCGTGATGCGTTCGTCGATGATGGATTTTGGGGAACGCTCAGCAATGCGTCGGGTGACCTGTCCGAGATAGCGTGGACTTACATTCAGCTGTTCCGCATAGAAAGCCACATCGGCATAACGATGGAAATAGTGTTCCACCGCATCGCGGAACTGGTTGTAAAGTTCCTCGCTTCGGCTGTTTCCCTCTGCATAGTCGGTTGGCAACTGCTTCAGGTAGGTTCGTGCGTGGAGCATCGCTTCGTCCACAGCTTCCCCGCGGCTCAGGTAGAATGCGACTGCCGACGCCAAATGGTTGGCATGACCGTGCTTGCGAGGGCCAGTGGGTAAGTCCGAGGGTTCCAGCACCACCGTACAGATAGGTATCAACAGTCGCTGGATGGCGTCGTACACCTTGGCGGAAACCAGTTGCTCGCCTTTGGTTGATTTCAGCACAGGGGCATAGACGATGTGTTGTGGCTTGTATCGACGAAGGACATCCACCAGTGTTTCCACTACATCGATGCGGCGCAAAAGACCAATCTTCACCACCTGCGGTTGCAAGTCGTTGATGATGGCCTCCACCTGCTGACGAACCACTGAGGCAGGCAGGTCATGAAACTCCTGAATACCCAGCGTGTTCTGCACGGTGATGGACGTGATAGCTGATGCTGCCACACCTCCCAACTCGTTGATGAAGCGGATGTCAGCCTGGACACCAGAGCCTCCAGTGCCGTCACTACCCGTAATTGTCAGTATCGTTGTGCCCATCTTTAACCTTTCATCTTTATTCGGGTGCAAAGTAACGGAAAATTATGAACGTGACCAAATCCTGTTCCATTTATGATAAATGAAAGTTCAGTTTGGTTAAAAAAGGTGTTGGAGAGAGGCAAAAAAAGAAAGGGCTGTACCTGTTTTGGCACAGCCCCTTTGTTGGATTTGAATTATGGTTGCAATGTTAATCCAAATACCAGATAAGCTTTCTGGCTGCATGGATTGCCAATCACCTCTCCAAAGATTGGGATGCTGAACGAGTCAGTGATCTTGATGTCTTTGGTGGCACGAAGCGAGAGGTTGGTCACTGCGAATTTCTCTGTTCCGTAAACCGCTTCGGAGCCGAAAGGAACGGCGCCTGCTGTGGCTGTCCAGTCGCAAGTGGCGAGTTTGAACGGAGCGCTGATTTCGAAGTAAGAACTGTAAGCGCGTTTGCCGTTCGACACCTTGTAGTCGTTACCAGAGAAGTTGGTGAACCATTGCAAAGCGACAGGACCGAAGTCATAACCGAGGTTCGCCTCGAAGATGTGGTTGGTTCCGTGAGCGTCGTACTTGAAGTAACGTCCTCTTGGATCCTGACCTGCGCTGAACCAGTAATCGCAGATACCGATGTTGAAGCCTCCGACGGTGTAACCGAGCGTGAGGTCAAACTCCTTCGTGTCGGCAGGATCGGTCAGTCCTACATTGCCCCAACCCGTGAGGGACAAACCCTTGTATTCGATGCCCAATGTGGGTTGGAATCCCGTGTTTCCTAACTCTTGACCACGCCAGATGTATTGATTCACGACATCTGCACTAACAGTTGTTTCGATCTCTTGTGCCTCTACGGCTGTTGCCCCGAGGAGCAACAGAGCCGTGAGGGAGAATCCCTTGAACAAAATTTCTACCTTTTTCATAATTGACTACTTTTTGATTTACACTGATTATATATACGAAAAAATTATGGGTTTATTGTTTAGTTGTAGCAACTTTCTCCGTGCTCGTAGATATCGAGACCTTCTTCCTCGATGCGAGCATCCACACGCAGGCCGTGCAGTTTCTTGATGCCGTAGAAGAGGATGATGCCACATGCAGCTGCCCAGAGGTCGATGACGAGAATGCCAAAGCACTCAGCTCCGAAGAAGCCCCAACCGCCTCCATAGAATGCACCGTTAGAAGTAGAGAACAGACCTGTCATCAGGGTGCCGAGGATACCGCAGACACCGTGTACTGAGGATGCACCAACAGGGTCGTCGATGTGGAGTTTGTGGTCGATGAACTCAATGGCGAACACGAGTACGATACCGCAGACGAGACCGATGATGACTGCGCCGATAGGTGAAACGAGATCACAACCGGCTGTGATGCCTACGAGACCTGCCAAGATGCCGTTGAGGGTCAGTGAGAGAGAGGGCTTTCCGTATCTGATCCAAGTGAGGAACATGGTTGCCACACCGCCTGCCACAGCTGCAAGGTTCGTGGTGAGGAACACGTGAGAGATAGCCACGCGGTTCACTTCGCCAGAGGCAGCCAGCTGACTACCTGGGTTGAAACCGAACCATCCGAGCCAGAGGATGAATACGCCAAGCGCTGCGAGGGTCAGGTTGTGGCCAGGAATAGCGCGGCTCTTACCGTCCTTGCCATATTTGCCAAGACGTGGACCGAGTGCGATGGCACCGATGAATGCGAGCACGCCACCCACTGAGTGAACGATGGCAGAACCTGCAAAGTCGTGGAACACGTCGCCGAAGGTCGTCATCATGAAGCTGTCAGCAGCATCGTTGCAGAGCCAACCGCCACCCCAAGTCCAGTGACCTTCCACAGGATAGATGATGAGAGAAATGAATGCGCTATATACTAAATACATGGAGAACTTTGTACGCTCAGCCATTGCACCACTGACGATGGTGGCGCTGGTGGCGCAGAAAACGGTTTCGAAAATCAGGAAGCCTTCCACTGGCAGGTCGCTCTTGTAGAAAGAGAGATCGCCCCAGTTGGGCAGTCCGATGAAGCCGCCGAGAATGTCGCTTCCGAACATGATGCCGAAGCCGATGAAGAAGAACAGCAGCGAGCCGAACATGAAATCGACAAAGTTCTTCATCAGAATGTTTGCACAGTTCTTACTACGTGTGAATCCTGCCTCACACAATGCAAATCCTGGTTGCATCCAGAAAACCAACATGGCTGCCAACAGCATCCATACGGTGTCGAGTGAAATACCTATTTCGTTCATAGTTGTGTTTTGTTTGTGTTGTGACTTAATTATTTACTTCTTATCTCTCAGTACGGTGTCACCGTTTTCACCTGTGCGGATGCTCCAAGTGTCTATCATGTCACTCACGAAAATGCGTCCGTCACCGATCTCTCCCGTGTGAGCCACCTCCAGGATGACCTTCACCGTCGGATCCACGAACTGGTCGCGGCACACGATGGTCAGGGCCACACGCTCAATCACGTCCGTCGAGTATTGCACACCGCGGTAGATGCGCTCCTCACGACTTTGACCGATGCCGTGCACGTTGTGATACTCAAACCAGTCAATGTCTGAGTGCAACAATGCTTCTTTTACATCCTCGAACTTCGTCTTGCGGATGATTGCTTCAATCTTTTTCATTGTTTCTGTGTTTTTTTGTGTTGTTAATACTATGTGTTGTTTGTAAAATGTGTTGTGCTCTAAAAAATGGAGAGGCTGATCCATCATTTATGAACCAGCCTCATTTGTGTGTTTGTGTTGTTTGTATTGTTTTTGTATTTGTGCTCAATTTCAAGTGCTCATCCGACTGGTAGATTCACACCATAAGCAATGTAGAGTCCTGATTCTGCTTCTGGCCCTGCTGCTGATTCTGATTATTATTATTCATCAGATTTGTCACGATGTTGATACCTTTAAGTGTCATAATGAACGTGTTTGTTTTTATTTTCGATGCAAAGTTATAGCTATTTCTGTAAATGATAAAGCAAAACGTCAAATATTTTCATATTTTTGCTTACATATTGATTTATGTCAATAATACGACAAAAACTGATGTCTTTTTGATGTATTATTTAGTAATTATGCTTACCTTTGTACTGTAATTAAACAAAAAGCATAACAAAAAGATATGAAAAGGGCTATAAAGTTTACAAAGATGCATGGTGCTGGCAATGACTACATCTACGTCAACACATTATTATATAAAATACTAGACCCTGCAGCAGCATCTATCGCATGGAGCAAACCTCATTTCGGCATCGGAAGTGACGGACTCATCCTGATCGGGGCACCCACCCGTCCCGACGCAGACTTCTCCATGCGCATCTTCAACAATGATGGTTCTGAAGCCATGATGTGCGGCAACGGCACCCGATGCGTGGCAAAGTTTCTCCACGACAAAGGCATGACCCACAAGAATCCCATTCGCCTCGAAACGCTCTCGGGCATCAAGGTCCTCCAATTGCATCTGGACAGCGAGGACAAGGTGTCGGCAGTTACGGTGGATATGGGCGAGCCCATCCTCAAAGACCCTCAGCAGTTCGGAGACCAGAACGGACAGGCGCAGGATTATGCCATCACCGTCGATGGGCGCACATTCTATGGCACTTTTGTCTCGATGGGCAACCCCCATTTCGTCATCTTCCTCAATGAGGACGTGGAGAAATTCCCTCTGGAGCATTATGGTCCTCTGTTGGAGCATCATCCCGTCTTTCCTCAACGATGCAACATCGAGTTCGTCAGCGCTCTGACTTCTAATGGTGTCCTCCGTATGCGAGTTTGGGAACGTGGGTCGGGCATCACGCTCGCTTGTGGCACTGGAGCCTGTGCCACCGCTGTGGCAGCCCATCTGACAGGTCGTGCCAATCGCCTCAGTTCCATCAAGATGGATGGCGGCACTCTTCAAATCGAATGGAACGAGGCCGATAACCACATCCTCATGACAGGCCCCGCAGCCATCTCTTTCGAAGGAGAAATCATGCTTTGAATGAATAAAAGGGCTGGCACCGCATTTCGCGATCCCAGCCCTTCTTACAAGACCCCTCCGACTCCCCTGTTTAGGGGAGAGAATGGAGTCGGAGGGGTTTACAGTAGTCTCATGCAACTCGTGGTTCCTAAGGCAGTCAGTGCTGCCGTCAGGATGGATAC
>JAGAAZ010000085.1 GCA_017614895.1 Bacteroidaceae bacterium
ACCTCTTCCCATCCCGAACAGAGAAGTTAAGCCCGGGCGCGCCGATGGTACTGCACCGCAATGCGGGAGAGTAGGTCGCCGCCTTCTTGAGGAGAGACGCTTTCAGGAGAGATCCTGAGAGTGTCTCTTTCTTTTTGTCCTGTGTGGCTCTTATTTCTTCACAATCCTGTGGGGAATTCATCTTTTTGTCTTGAATTCTTTGTCTTCTATGAAATATTTATTAACTTTGCAGTTGAATCTCATATAAATAATTAAATCACTTATACAGAAAGATGCGAGGTTTCAGAAATCTTTTGATATTGTGTTTGTTGGCTTTGTTGCCGATGGGGGTAGAGGCAGTGACGGTGCTGTCGTCTGCTGATGTGGCAGCAGGTCCTGCAGATAACGACGGCAAACGGGTGTTGCGCGGTCGTGTGACGGATGAGAAGGGCGAGCCTTTGCCAGGTGTGGCGGTGTTCCCGACGAATTTTGTGGAGTTGGGTGCAGCTACTGATATGGATGGTAAGTACGTCTTGCAGAATGTGCCAGCTGAAGCGAAATCAGTGACGTTCTTGATGTTGGGCATGAAGAAGGAAATCGTGATGATAGGCAAGAAGGCTCAGTTGGATGTGATGTTGATTGAGGATTCTCATTCGTTGGAAGATGTGGTGGTGACTGGTTATCAGAAGATTGACAAGCGCTATTCGACCAGTGCCGTGACCTCGTTGAAGATGGAGGATGTCCATTTGCCAGGTGTGGCAAGTCTTGACCAGATGCTGGAAGGTAAGATTCCTGATATGGTGTTCACGACAAACAGTGGTGAAATCAATGCGACCCCTCGTCTTCGTATTCGTGGTACTTCGACGTTGATCGGTAACCGTGAGCCTCTGTGGGTGTTGGATGGTATCATTCTCACCGATCCAGTGGCGTTGAGTCCTGATGTGCTGAACGACCCTGATTATGTGAATCGTATTGGTAATGCCGTTTCTGGCATCAATCCGCAAGATATTCTTCGTATTGACGTGTTGAAGGATGCTGCCGCTACAGCTTTGTATGGTACACGTGCGGCGAATGGTGTGATTGTCATCACCACCAAGAGCGGTAGAGAAGGTAAGCCAGTTCTGTCTTATTCTGCCACGATGACGGGGCGCCGCCGTCCTTATTACACGGATTCCAAGATCAACCTGATGAATTCTGATGAGCGCATCCAGTTCTCTCAATATCTGGTTGACCAACACTATTTGTACCCAAGTGGTATGCCTTTGGTGGGTTATGAGAATGCACTTAACAATCTGTATGCAGGAGTTTATACCCAAAGTGAGTTCAACCAAGCCGTGAATGAGATGGCAGCGATGAACACAGATTGGTTTGATATTTTGTGTCACAACTCCTTCTCCCACGACCATAGCGTGTCAGTTTCGGGCGGTAGTGACAAGATTCGTTACTACGCTTCATTAGGCTATACCGATCAGGACGACGTGATCAAGAACACGATGAATCGCCGTTATACAGGTATGGCGAAGTTGGACATCCAGTTGATGAGAAAGCTGGACTTGAGCTTGAACATCAACGGCTATCACAATGACCGTAAGTATAATGCCAGCGGCATCAATCCGACCGATTATGCTTACAATACCTCACGTGCCATTCCTGCGTATAATGAGGATGGATCCTACTATTATTATAAGAAGAACACGGGCGGATTTGCTGGTTATCTGAACTATAACATCCTGAACGAACTGGATAATTCGGGTCAGAATCAGTCTGTCAACAATATGATGGCGACTGCCAACCTGCATTTCCAACCCTTGCAGTGGTTGCACTTCAACGGCATCCTTTCCTTGAACTCGTCCGCAAGTTCTGCTGAAACTTTGTATGGGGAGAGCACCTTCTACAGTTCCTCCTTGCGCCGGAGTGAGGTGGGCGTGTTGCCAGGAGCGGATAGCGAGATGCCATACGGAGGTGAATACACGAAGTCCACCACCAGCACCAAGGGCTATACGGCTCGTCTGCAGATGGATATCAATAAGTTTTTGGGCGAGGAGCAGTATCATCTCATTAACTTCTCATTGGGTGGTGAGGCATCATCCACACTTTACAAAGGTTATGAGCGTACCGATCGTGGTTTCTATCCAGATCGTGGTGAGACGTTTGTGGTCAATGTACCATCCACCTATTCCAGTTATTACACCTGGGTCAGCGGCAATGTGCCTAAGATTACAGACCAGAAGACCAACCTCCTTTCTGCCTACGCTACATTGTCCTACACCTACAAGGATTTGTTCACCCTCAATGCCAATACGCGTTATGATGGTTCCAACAAGTTTGGAAGCCGCAGCAATGAGAAGCTCTTGCCTATCTGGTCAGTTTCAGGCAATGCCAATTTGAAAAGCATCGCAAAGCTCAATGTGGATTGGTTGGACAACCTGACCTTGAAAGCCTCTTATGGCGAACAGGGTAATATGTTGGATGACCAGACCCCTGTGATGGTCATCAAGAAGGGTACGATGGATGCTTACTATGGCGAGATGGTGACGACTGCTGCCTACTTTGCCAACCCCGATCTGAAATGGGAGAAGACCCATTCCACCAATGCGGGCTTTGAGTCCAGCTTCTTTGCAGGGCGTTTCCAGTTAGGCATTGAGTTGTTCCATAAGCGCACCACCGACGCTTTCATGTCGAAGACGATCAGCGATGTGAATGGCTACACCTCTTATATCGTCAATTCTGGTACCGTCATCAACAAGGGTTACAACATCACGCTCTCTGCAACCCCCATCAAGTTGCACCACTTCTATTGGATTCTGTCTGGTAACCTGTCGAAGATCAAGAACAAGGTGACCACGACTCCTGGTGGTGAGTCGTATGAGTTGAACGATTTCCTGAATGGTACGGCAGTGGTGGAAGGACAGCCTGTGGGCACATTCTACAGTTATAAGTTCGTGGGTTTGAGCAGTGAAGATGGTGGTCCTGTCTTCGAGGATTGGGAAGACCGTCAGAGTGAAATTGAGAACTTGAACAATTATGAGGCATACACGAAGGTGCTTGTACCGAGTGGCAAGCGTGAGCCAGACGTCACGGGTAGCCTTTCTAACACCTTCACCTACAAGCAATGGCGTTTGGGTGTGACCTTCACTTATGCCTTTGGTGCCAGCACCCGTCTGTTCCGTCTCTACGATGGCTTCACGGGGGGCTATTCCAGCGAGGCAAATGTGAGTCGTGACTTGATGAACCGTTGGCAGAAGCCTGGTGACGAAGCGCATACGAATATCCCTTCCATCATGGGAAGTGGCAACAGCAGCTATTGGCAGTATGCCAACCATTGGAGCAGCAGCGACCTCTATACTGGTCCTCGTTTCAGCGGTAATGCCTGGACGATGTATGACTACTCCACAGCGCGTGTGGTAAGTGCCGACTATGTGAAGTTACAGAACATCTCCCTCACCTATGAGTTCGACAAGAAACTCATCCAGAAGTGGCATCTGAGCCGTTTGGCATTGACGGCATCAGC
>JAGAAZ010000086.1 GCA_017614895.1 Bacteroidaceae bacterium
AGCCTGTAAAGATGTGTGTGCATATTAGGGTTCTTCACGCTATTCGTTGTTCTTTGCCTGTTCCACGTCTTCCATCGGGCTAGTCATGCCGACTTCGATGAGGTTGCCGCTCTTGAAGATTTGGCGTGCCATTTCCTGAATGTCGGCAGCGGTGATGCTTTTGACGGTGTCCACATAGATGGCATCATCATCTTCGCCATAGAGGACATAGTTCGTCATCTGTCCCATCCAATAGCCGTTCTGCTTCACGGCTTCCTCATAGCTACGGAGCATGTACTCCTTCACCCTCTGCAGAAAATCTTCCTTAGGACCATTGTTGACCATATCTTCCACACCCTGATAAATGATGGTGGTCATCTTCTCACGCTTTTCAGGAGCGGTGGGCAGTCGAATCTGGACAGTCGCCTCTGCTTGTGGATAGCGGCTCAGACCTACACCGACAGGCACACCGTAGGCGCCACCTTCATCCTCACGAACGGACTCGATGTACATCATATCCATCACCTGGTCAAGCATGCTACAGATGATGTCGTTCTTAAGGTTGTACTTCATCGGTGCGTGATAAATGAAGAGCACGGTGGCACTGGGTGTCTCCTGATGCTTCTCGAAGACATTCTTGTGGATGCCGTCCACCATCTTGAAGTCGATGGTGTCGCACTTTTCAGCGCCTTTCTTCGTAGGCAGGGCACCGAGATATTTTGCCAAGAGTGGTGCAATGGTGTCGGCATCGCAGTCACCCACAATGAAGAACTCGAAGTCGTCACCATCAGCGAAACGCTCCTTATAGAGTTCAATGATGCGGTCGTAGTTCATCTTGTCAAGGTCTTCGGGCTTGTTACGGAGGGCACGTTTGTGGTTGTTATAAACCACTTTCGCAATGGTGTCACTCAGGGCCGTCGTCGGCTGGAGTTCAGCATTCTTCATGTTGGCCTTGGTGCGCTGGATGTTGGAGTTGTAAGCTTCAAGATCCTTGCGTGGTGCCGTAAATTGAAGATAGACGAGCTGCAGCATGGTCTCAAGGTCTTTCTTCACACATCCACCAGAAACACCTTCGTTGTCAGTGCCCACATAGGTGCGGGCAGAAACTTGTTTACCTGCCAATTTCTTGCGGAGCTCCGTATTGCTGAAGTTACCCCAACCACCAACATCAACCCAGTTGATTTTGGAGGTCTGGTCATACTCATCATCACCATACAATGACGTACCACCCCAACTGTGTCCTGATAAGCTGATTTGGTTAGGCGAGAAGTTGGTCTTCTTCACATGCACCTTGATGCCATTGCTCAGGGTGATGAGCTTGGCGTCGTATTTGTCATCTTGAATCTTCTTCACCTTACCAGGCTTGGGCATCTTGGCGATGAGGGGTTCGTCGTTCACTTCCTCCTTCAGCGGTTCGATGTTCTCAGCCTCCACTTCCTTCATCCACTTGAAGAGGTCTTCTTGGGTGGGCAGGATGTTGTCTTCCTTGTCGGCAGCAAACATCGCCACGACAAAGTTGTTGTCTGGCATCTGCTGCACGAACTGGTTGACCATATCCACCGTCGTAGCAGGAATCAGCTGGTTAAAGGTCTCATACTCCCACTCGATGCCTGGCATCGGCTCATTGTCGAGGAAGTGGCGCACACAGTCATTCACATAATTGCCACTCTCCACCTTGTCGCGGTGGAGGTAAGCACGTTCGATGGAGGAAAGAATTCTGGACTTGAAACGCTCATATTCAGCAGCAGTATAGCCATATTTCTTCACACGGAGAATCTCACGATAGAGTGCCTTGACACCTTCTTCATACTTGTTGTCCTCACAAGTGACACTAGCCTCGAAGTTGTTCTTTGTCTTCGACACAATGAAATCACCATAACCGAAGGTTGCAGCCATGAACGGAGGATTCTCCTTCTGGAGGATCTCACCGATGCGCTCGCTGAACATGCTGGACATTGCGTTGGCTGTGATGTTACGGATGAGATAAAGAGGATTATTCTTCAACTCGCGTGGGAAGGCTTCCGTCTTCCACATCAAGATGATGCCGTTGTTGCGCTGCTCCTTGTCTTTGTTGATGGAAACGATAGGCTCTGCATTGTCAGGCACAGGATAGTACTCGAACTTGGCTGCATCGGGAGCCGCTGGCTGAATGTCAGCAAACACCTTCTGTATCTTCTGCTCCATCTCGTCGAGATTGAGGTCACCCACAATGACAATGGCTTGCAGGTCAGGACGATACCACTTGCGGTAGTAACTACGCAGCGTTTCGTAAGGGAAGTTCATCACGATGTCCATCGTGCCGATAGGAAGACGATGCCCATATTTGCTTTCAGGGAATAGCTCAGGCAGCGCCTTCTCATACATGCGCATCATGGAAGAACTTCTCGAACGCCATTCCTCGTTGATGACACCACGCTCCTTGTCTATCTCCTTGTCTTCGAGCAGGAGGTCGTGGCTCCAGTCGTGAAGGATAAGCAGACAGGAGTCGATGGCACCTGGAGTTTCCACGTTCACATTATCAATGTTATAAACGGTCTCGTCGAAGGAAGTGTAGGCATTCAGGTTCTCACCGAACTTCACACCGATGGTCTCGAGGTATTGTTTCAAATGGTCACCAGGGAAGTTGGTGGTGCCATTGAAGCACATGTGTTCGAGGAAGTGTGCCAAACCACGCTGATCATCATCTTCCTGGATGGAGCCCACCTTCTGGGCGATATAGAAGAAGGCACGCTTCTCTGGCCATTCATTGTGACGCAGGTAGTAGGTCAATCCATTGGGCAGCACACCCTTACGCACTGCTGGATCCATCGGTATCGTTGCGTCTTGTGCCGATACGGAAATGAATAGTGTAAAACTAAAAATAAAGAGTGATAATAACTTTTTCATCTTATTAATTATTTATTATTTCTTGTTGTCTAATGCATGAGGCGCATAGTCCACGGTGTAGTGGAGGCCTCGACTTTCCTTGCGTTCGAGGGCTTGGCGAGTGATGAGATAGCCCACGTTGATCATGTTGCGGAGTTCGCAGATGTCGCGTGTAGGCTTCACACGCTTGAAGAGGTGTTCTGTCTCTTCGTAGAGCAGGTCGAGACGTTCCCAAGCACGATGCAGACGCAGGTCGGAACGCACGATGCCCACATAGGTGGACATGATCTGTCCCACTTCCTTCACGTCCTGCGCAATGAGCACCTTCTCCTCGTTGGTCATCGTACCCTCATCGTTCCATGCAGGTACTTTCTCATTGAATTCATACTGGTCAATCACCTCCAATGAATGCTTGGCAGCAGCATCAGCATAGACCACAGCCTCTATCAAGGAGTTGGAAGCCAGACGGTTGCCACCATGCAAACCTGTGCAGGAACATTCACCTACAGCATAGAGGCGCTTGATGCTTGAACATCCGTCGAGATCGACCTGAATGCCACCACACATGTAGTGAGCTGACGGTGCCACGGGGATGTAATCCTTCGTGATGTCGATGCCGATGCTGAGGCACTTCGCATAGATGTTGGGGAAGTGATGCTTGGTCTCTTCGGGGTCTTTATGGGTCACGTCCAGACATACGTGGTCGAGGGCGTGAATCTTCATTTCGTTGTCGATGGCACGTGCCACAATGTCGCGTGGTGCCAAGGAAAGACGCTCATCATACTTCTGCATGAACTCCTTGCCGTCGGGCAGACGGAGAATGCCGCCATAACCACGCATCGCCTCCGTGATGAGGTAGGCAGGATGGGTTTCAGCAGGGTTGAACAGCACCGTGGGATGGAACTGCACAAACTCCATGTCCTTCACCTTTCCCTTGGCACGATAAACCATTGCGATGCCGTCGCCTGTAGCGATGTTGGGGTTAGAAGTGGTGGCATAGATGGCACCCGTACCACCCGTTGCCATCAGCGTCACCTTCGACAGATAGGTGTCAATCTTGCCCGTCTTGGGATTCAGCACATAAGCGCCAAAGCACTCAATATCGGGCGTGCGGCGTGTCACACGAATGCCCAAATGGTGCTGGGTGATGATCTCCACAGCAAAATGATGCTCCAACACGTCAATGTCAGGATGATTGCGGACAGCAGCCATCAATCCACGCTGAATTTCAGCACCCGTGTCGTCAGCATGGTGGAGGATGCGGAACTCAGAGTGACCACCTTCACGATGCAGGTCGAAGGAGCCGTCCTCCTTCTTGTCAAAGTTCACACCCCACCTAACGAGGTCTTTGATGCCTTGTGGACCACCCATGACCACTTGCCTCACTGCCTCAGGGTCACTGATCCAGTCGCCAGCAATCATGGTGTCTTCAATGTGCTTTTCGAAGTTATCGACCAGCAGGTTTGTCACTGACGCAATACCTCCTTGCGCCTTCGCTGTGTTCGCCTCTTCGAGGGTAGTCTTGCAGATGATGGCAATCTTGCCTTTCTTTGCCTCAGCCACCTTCAGGGCATAACTCATACCAGCCACACCTGAGCCGATAATGAGAAAATCGTATTTCTTTGTCATAGTTAACGAATGTTGACGTTGCAAAGATAGCGAATTTAAGTGAATAGTGAAAAGTGAAAAGTGAAAAATCTATATTACTTGCCATTCAGATGGAGGAAACTTAGATTTTTCACTATCCATTTTTCATTTTTCATTCAGAATTTCGTACTTTTGTAGCATGAAAGCTCCAAACAACCGAACGATACAGGTGCAAGAACAGGAAAAGGAAATCTTGATGCAGATGGTGGACGGAAAGTCCATCATCCACGGGGACACACTTTCTGCCCTTTCCAATCTGCCCAATGGCTTTGCCAACCTCATCATCGTGGATCCTCCTTATAATTTGGCAAAGGACTTTGGCGGAAAAAAGTTCACTCCCACATCATCCGAACAATACGAAAACTATCTTCGTAGTTGGTTCCACCCTCTTTGTGATAAATTGGCATCTAACGGTTCCCTCTATATGTGTGGCGACTGGCGTTGTTCCTCCTCCATGCAACGGGTGATTGAGGAAAGGCTTACCATCCTCAATCGCATCACTTGGCAACGGGAGAAAGGAAGGGGTGCTGCCCATAACTGGAAAAATTCGATGGAGGACATCTGGTTTGCTGTCAAGAATCCCAATGACTACCATTTCGACCTTGAAGCTGTGAAGCAACGTCGTCGTGTGCTCGCCCCTTATCGGCAAGACGGACAGCCCAAAGACTGGGAAGAGACGCAGGATGGGCGTTTCCGTACCACTTGCCCTAGCAACTTTTGGGATGACATCTCTGTGCCCTTCTGGTCAATGCCCGAAAACACAGATCACCCCACGCAAAAACCTGAAAAACTCATTGCCAAACTCATTCTTGCGTCGTCTCAAGAGGGGGATATGGTCTTTGACCCCTTCTTGGGAAGTGGAACCACAGCTGTTGTCGCCAAGAAATTAGGTCGCCGTTATTGTGGCATCGAACTCCATCTTGACTATTGCCTCCTGGCTGCCAAGCGCCTCCTCCTTGCCGACGAAGACAAGAGCATCCAAGGCTATACCGATGGGGTCTTTTGGGAACGCCACAGTGGCAAATAAAAATCCTTTGGAAATCAGTTCTTTAGCGCCAAGAAATAATAGGGAGCATAAAGATAATGTAACGCAGGAGTTTGCCTATCGTTGACCAGATAAGCACGCCCCACACATTGGCACGCAGAATGCCGAGAGAAATGGAAATGGCAGTGCCGAAAATGGGAAGAAAAGAGAAGGCAGCAATCCAAGAGCCTCGCTTCTCCACGTAATCACGCGTCGTACGCAGACGACGTTCCTTGATGTGCATCCAATGGGAAATCTGTTCGATGCTGCCGATACGTCCTATGAAGTAATTGAAAAGGGACCCTAACACGTTTCCGATGGTGCCACTGAGAATGGTGAGGACAGGATCCATCCCTGTGGTGGCAAGCAGCGTGCCCATGACCACCTCTGAACTGAAAGGAACAAAGGTGCCTGCCAGGAATGATGCCATTGCCATGCCGAGATAGCCGTATTCGATGAAAAACTGATTGAGAGAATCCAAGGCGTGAGATGTTAGAGGTGAGATGTTAGAGGTATGAGGTTAGATGTAATAGATTGATGGGGATATATTGTGCCACCAAGACTACTACTGCCAACACCATCAAGACAATACAATAGATGTGGGAGAATCTCGTATGGGTGAGTGTGAAGAAGTGACCAAAAACGATAGAGGTGGGAAGCAACAACAAAGGCAGCAACGTGGAGAAATGCTGAGGCTGAATGCCTATCCAGATAGCGATGGCTATACCATAAACAATCAAGGCGTTAAAGATGATTCTCGTACGTGTTTTGTCCATGTACTGATGGAGGTAAAAATCGATGACGCCTGTCATGAAAAGGATGAGGACAAATGCATAAAGAAGCACGTCACGAACTTCCAATTGCGTATAGTCGTATGTTTGGAAGGAGATAATCTCCTGACAGTGAATCAGAAAGTCTTCCAGAGATCCCGTCAACACAGCGATGCCTCCATAGAACCAATAGGGCAACATCACTGCCAAGACAGAAGCGACGCAGCATCGAAGGGAAAAAGCACGAAAGTAGCCTTGAATGAACCAATAAACAAGAACGAGCCATAGTAATCTGGGGAATACCAGCGATGCCACTGAAACAAGTAAAAAAGTAATAAATGTCAGCAAAGGATTGGGTTGCTGATAGGTGGCGAACAACGAAAAAAAGGACGTCAACGAAAATAGCATCACGATACTCCCAGGTTGAAAACGATGACACAATACTGCTATACACAGCAAAATGGCCAGCATACTGCTCAACATTCTCGAGTTCACTCGCAACAACACGTTGGCATTGTTCAACTCTGCCATCAGATACACCGCCAAGGCTGCGCAAAAAGCACCAATGCCCAATGCCCAGTACCCTTCCTGCAGGAATGAAGGCACATCTTTCCACAATCCGTAGTCGGGTGTGGAGAATGACAAGGAAGGCTGAACAGGTGAAAGCAAAAACCAGAGTGCGAAGACGACAATCGCCACAATGGGAAGCGTGGCTTGACTGCTGGCAATGCTTTTCTGAAAGCTGAGTTTCACGTCTTTTTTATTTAAAAGTTGTTATTCGAGTGCAAAGATAGGGTAAATTATTGACATTGACAATTAAAAGTTGTAACTTTGCAGCGTTTTTGTACAAATTCATTTTTAATGAAGAAACTTTTCATTGAGACTTATGGCTGCCAAATGAACGTGGCGGACAGTGAAGTTATTGCCTCTGTGATGAAAATGGCAGGATATGAGACCTGCGAATCGCTTGAGGATGCTGATGCTGTGTTGCTGAACACCTGCTCCGTTCGTGAAAATGCAGAAAATAAGATATACAACCGGTTGGAAGCGCTGTATGCCTTGCAAAAGAAGGGTCGTGCTTTCATTATTGGTGTCGTGGGATGCATGGCAGAACGTGTGAAGGAAGAGTTGATTGAGAAACACCATGTCAATCTCGTGGCTGGTCCCGATTCTTATTTGTCGCTGCCTGAACTGTTCGCTGCTGCTGAGTTGGGAGAGCAAGCCATCAATGTGGAACTGAGCACAACGGAGACGTATCGCGATGTGATTCCAGAGCGTGTGTGTGGTGGTCATATTAGCGGTTTTGTCAGCATTATGCGTGGTTGCAACAATTTCTGCCACTACTGTATCGTGCCTTACACTCGTGGAAGGGAAAGAAGTCGTGAGGTGGACAGCATCTTGAATGAGGTGAAGGATTTGGAAAGAAAAGGCTATAAGGAAGTGACGCTGTTGGGACAAAACGTGAATAGTTACCAGTGTGGTGAAGTAGGCTTCCCTCAGTTGTTGGCTATCGTGGCAGAAGCGGCGCCTAAGATGCGCATCCGTTTCACCACCTCTCATCCCAAGGACATGAGTGATGAGACGTTGGAGGTGATTGCTGCCCACCAAAACATTTGTCGCCACATTCATCTGCCTGTTCAGAGTGGCAGCGACCGTATCCTGAAACTGATGAATAGGAAATATACTCGCGATTGGTATCTTGGTCGTGTGGCAGCCATCCGTCGCATTCTTCCTGATTGCGGCTTGACCACTGACATTTTTGTGGGTTATCATTCGGAAACGGAGGAAGACCATCAGATGTCGCTGTCCCTGATGCGTGAGTGTGGCTACGACTCAGCCTTTATGTTCAAGTATTCAGAACGTCCTGGCACATACGCATCTAAGCACCTTCCAGATGATGTGCCTGAAGAGACTAAGATTCATCGTTTAAACGAAATGATTGCCTTGCAGAACGAGCTTTCGGCTGAGAGTTACAGGAAGGATGTAGGGAAGACATTTGAAGTGTTGGTGGAAGGTGTGTCGAAGCGCAGCAAGGAACAGTTCTTCGGACGTACTCCACAGAATAAGGTGGTGGTGTTCAATCGGGGCAATCACCATATTGGCGATTTTGTGATGGTGAAGATTGTAGAATCCAGTTCAGCAACCTTAAAAGGTATCGAGATCAATGAGTAAGAAAAGACATTCGTTTTTGAGCACCCAGTTTCTGACGGCAGCCATCAGCACTACCTTGGTGTTGGTATTGTTGGGGACTATCGTGCTCTTTGTCCTCACAGCACAAAATTTGTCCACCTACGTGAAGGAGAATATCAACGTCAGTGTGTTGATTAGTGATGAGATGGACAGTCTTCAAATCGTGAGTATGGAGAATATGCTCAAAAAGGCACCGTATGCCAAGAGCGTAGAATATATATCCAAGGAGCAAGCGCTGAAAGAGGAGATTCAGGCGCAGGGTATTGACCCCACTGAATTTATCGGAATGAATCCTTACACAGCATCTTTCGAAATCAGAATCAATGCCGAGCACGCACACCCAGACAGCATCAGTGCAGCTGTGCAGAAGCTGAGGGGAAATCCTAATGTGGTGGATGTCATCTATTCGAAAGACCTCATCAAGTCGGTGAATGACAATATCCGTAAAGTGAGCATCATCCTGCTTATCATTGCTGCGCTGTTTACCTACATCTCCTTTGCGCTCATCAACAACACCGTGCGTCTGACCATCTTCTCCAAACGCTTCATCATCAACACGATGAAATTGGTAGGAGCCAGCTGGGGATTCATTCGCAAACCTTTCCTTACCCAAAGTTTCACTTTAGGTATTGCCTCAGCTATTCTTGCTGATGCCTTATTGATCGGAGGACTTTACTGGTTGTATAACTTTGAGCCACAAATCAGCGCTGTTATCGACCTGAAGGTCATTGTCATCGTATCGGCTGCAGTATTCCTGTTTGGCATTATCATCACATATCTTTGCACGCTCTTCTCCCTCAACAAGTATCTGAAGATGAGCAGCAACGACCTCTATTACATTTAGACAACCCGCGTATTTCAAGAATTCTAAAACACAACATAATGAAGAACTTTGCATTTACAAAAATCAACTACATCCTGCTGTTGGTAGGATTTGTCATCATCATCGTCGGCTTCATCATGATGTCGGGGGATGCAACAACAGAAGAGGCTTTTAACCCAGACATTTTCAGTGACATGCGCATCAAGGTGGCTCCGATGGTGTGTCTGTTTGGTTTCCTCTTTGAGGTAGTGGCGATTCTATGGCCACCCAAGAAAGATTTGGACGTAAAAAACTCATGAAGTAAGAATTGAATATGGAATGGATTGAAGCACTCATTTTAGGTATTGTACAGGGACTCACGGAATATCTCCCCGTGAGTAGCAGCGGACACCTTCAGATAGGGCAGCATTTGTTGGGTGTGAACGAGGTCGGAGGTCTTACTTTCGACATCGTGGTACACGTGGCAACGGTGCTTGCCACATTGGTTGTCCTATGGAACGAGGTCGTTTGGATTTTCAAAGGACTTTTCAAGTGGGAAGGAAGGATCAACGAGGAACAAAAATATGCGCTGAACATTCTCATCTCCATGATTCCCATTGGCATCGTTGGCCTTTTCTTCAAGGATTATATCGATGAAATCTTCCAAGGAAGCTTGATGATTGTAGGCGTTTGCCTCTTCGTCACGGCTTTCTTGTTGGCACTCACCCACTTCTACAGACCTCAGGAGCGTGAACATATTTCTCCCCTTCATGCCTTTATCATTGGTATAGCACAGGCTCTTGCCGTGTTACCAGGTCTATCACGAAGCGGTTCGACCATTGCAACAGGACTCCTGTTGGGTAACAGCCGTCAGAAACTGGCACAATTCTCCTTCCTGATGGTCATTCCACCCATTTTAGGAGAGGCATTGTTGGATTTCAAGCATCTCGTAGCACCCAGCGCTGAATACATCGCAGAAAATGGTGCAGCTGCACAGATTCCTGTCAGTACATTGGTCGTCGGATTCATTGCCGCTTTCCTCAGTGGATGTTTCGCATGCCATTGGATGATAGCCTTCGTGAAGAAATGTAAGCTCATCTACTTTGCTGTCTATTGTGCATTGGTTGGAGCATTGGCCATCTACATGTCAAGTTTATAGTCAACAAAAATGAATCCTCAGGCAGGTGAAATACTGGTCTTCAACAAACCCTACCGTTGGACATCCTTCAATGTGGTGGCAAAGGTACGAGGTGAACTCTCGCATCGGTTGGGCGTGAAGAAGTTGAAAGTGGGACACGCAGGTACGCTCGATCCTCTTGCTACTGGTGTCCTCATCATCTGCACAGGCAAAAGCACCAAATTCATTGACGAGTTGCAAGCACATACGAAGGAATATGTTGCTACTATCAAATTGGGCGCAACCACCCCTTCCTTCGATATGGAAACCTCAGAAGATGCCACTTATCCGACGGAACATATCACTCGTGAGTTGGTGGAAGAGAAACTCAAGGCGTTTGTGGGACGCATCGAACAGATTCCACCCACATTCTCAGCAGTGAAGGTGGATGGTAAACGCGCCTTCAAGTATGCCAGAAAAGGTGAAGAGATAGAGTTGAAACCTAAGATTTTGGTCATAGATGAATTGGAGATTTTGCACTTTGGCGAAGTGGAGAATGAAAGCGCAGACGAAAGTCACGACCCACGAGAGCGCATCAAATATCAGCGTGACAACCTCACAGGCACCCATCTCTCGCTCACCATCCGTGTTGTGTGCAGCAAGGGCACATACATCAGAGCTTTGGCACGCGACATCGGACAGGCACTCGGCTCTGGCGGCTATCTCACAGGCCTCATCCGTACACGAATAGGGAAATACACCTTACAAGATTGTATGGACATCAACGAGTTCCCCCAATGGCTCGACCAACAGACATTGGAAAAGGAAGAATAATCATAAATCGTAAATAGTTTAATAGTTTATAAATAGATGAAACTCTCACAATTTAAATTCAGACTCCCAGACGAGAAGATAGCACTCTATCCTCGCACTTACAATCCCGAAACCAAGTACTACAACCGCGATGAAGCGAAACTGATGGTGGTACACAAAAAGACTGGTGAGATAGAGCATCGCATCTTCAAGGAAATCACCGATTACTTCGAAGAGGGTGATGCCTTCGTCTTCAATGACACAAAGGTGTTCCCTGCACGTCTTTATGGCAACAAGGAGAAAACAGGTGCCCGCATCGAGGTGTTCCTCCTTCGTGAACTCAACGAAGATCTCCGTCTTTGGGATGTGCTGGTGGATCCTGCCCGTAAGATTCGTATTGGCAACAAACTCTATTTCGGTCCTGACGAGTCATTGGTGGCTGAGGTGATAGACAACACCACTTCTCGTGGACGTACGCTCCGTTTCCTCTATGATGGTCCTCACGATGTGTTCAAAGAGACCCTTTACAATCTTGGTGAGGCACCTATCCCAGACGACATCCGTATGCACCGCCCTGCTGAGGAAGAAGACCATGAGCGTTTCCAGAACATCTTCGCACGCCATGAGGGAGCTGTCACTGTACCTGTTACAGGACTCCACTTCTCTCGCGAATTGATGAAGCGCATGGAAATTATGGGCATCGAACAGGCTTTCATCACCTTGCATGCTGGTTTGGGTAACTTCCGAAATATTGATGTGGAAGACCTGACCAAGCACAAGACAGACTCTGAACAGATTTTCGTCAACAAAGAGGCTTGTGACATTGTGAATAAGGCAAAGGAGAATGGTCATAAGATTTGTGCAGTCGGCACAACGACTCTCCGTACGCTTGAAACAGCAGTAGGTCCAGGTGGTTTCATCAAGGAATTCGAAGGATGGACCAATAAGTTCATTTTCCCTCCTTATGACTTCACTGTTGCCGATGCCATTGTTGTGAACTTCCAGCCGCCTCTCTCCACCATGCTTATGCTTGTCACTGCTTTTGGTGGCTATGATGTGGTCATGAATGCTTACAAAGAGGCTCTCAAAGGCGACTATATGTTTGGCACCTATGGCGATGCCATGTTGATTATCGACTAAAATTGAAGAATCTTCAATTCTTCTTATGCACATTGTATATCTTTCACTTGGTACCAACCTCGGCGACAAAGAGCAAAACCTCTTGTCCGCCATCACAGAAATAGATAGGCGGATTGGCTCAGTTAGGGCACAATCCGCTTTTCTTTCCACTGAACCATGGGGATTTGAGAGTGAACACACTTTTCTCAATGCTGCTGTGTGTGTAGAGACGGAACTATCTCCTAATGCCTTGTTGCATGCCACTCAACAGATAGAACGTGATATGGGACGCACCCAAAAGTCGGTGGATGGGAAGTACCATGACCGTATCATTGACATTGACATTCTCCTCTATGATGACCTACACATCAACACCAAGAAACTGACAATACCTCATCCCCGTATGTACGAGCGCGACTTTGTGCTCATACCTCTTCGAGAAATCTTACCTCAAAAGAACTGAAACAATGAAAAAGACAATCCTTCTTTCCTTCTTCACTTTCTTCATCCTTCCAATTATGGCACAGAAAACCTCCTTCTCTCTCAACGATCTTATCCCTGGCGGCTCTGCTTACTATCGGAGTTCGGTTCCAGAGAACAAAAACCTTACTTGGTGGGGGGATGAATGCATTGAGCAAGACATACACGAGTGTCGTATTGTCAGCAAGAAGGATGGCTCTGTCCAAACGCTCATTACGCTGGAAAAAATCAATGATGTCCTCATGGCTGCTGACCGCAAAATCGTTCACCACTTATATAATACTTCTTTCCCCTATGCAGAAAAGTCACTGGTTCTTATTTCCGATGGCAGTAGGCATACCCTCATCGACTGGTCAGCGAACAAGGTGGTATGGAAGGTTGACCTTGATCCCAAAGCAAAAAATGAGGATTGGCAGAAGGATTCTCGTTCATACGCATATACAATAGACCACAACCTCTTCGTCCTAACGGCTGATGGCAAGACGCACCAAGTTTCTTCTGATGGCTGTATTGACCTCGTCTATGGCGAGAGTGTGCATCGCAATGAGTTTGGTATTAACAAGGGTACTTTCTGGAGTTCTGACGGTACCCTACTGGCCTTCTACAAGATGGATCAGAGTATGGTGACCAAATACCCACAGGTAAACATCAAACTGCCTGAAGCTCAATCTTCAACAGTCAATTCTTCCCGTTGTGCCAACCTTGACCCTGACCCATATCCGATGGCTGGTGAGACATCCCATAAGGTTTATGTGGGCATTTTCAATCCTCAGACGGAGAAGACCATCTATTTGAACACGGGTGATCCTACCGACCGCTATTTCACCAACATCGCATGGGCACCAGATGGCAAGAAACTCTATCTTATTGAACTGAATCGTGACCAAAACAAGGGGGCACTCGATGAATACGATGCCACGACTGGTGAGAAACTTCGTACACTCTTCACAGAAGATAACGACAAATACTTTGAGCCTCTCCATCCCATCCAATTCTTGCCATGGGATGATACGAAGTTCATCTATCAAACTCGCAAGGATGGTTACAACCACATCTATTTATATAATGTAGAAGGAAAGTGCCTCAAGCAACTCACTACAGGTGCTTTTGAGGTAATGGATGTGTTGGGCTTTAACAAAGAGCAGAAAACCATTCTCTATACCTCCAACGAACAAGATCCCCTGCAACAGAATGTATTTAGTATTGATATGAAGGGGAAACGCACCCTCCTTGGCAACAAGACTGGCTGGCACGATGCCACCCTCTCCGAGTCGGGCAAGTATTTCTTCGATAATTATTCATCACCCGACATTGCCCGCAATATCGACATTGTCTCAACTGCCAACGCTCAACAATCAACACTCAACTATTTTACAGCCAACGACCCTTGGGACGAGTTCCAAGTACCTGAAATCAAAGTTGGCACCCTTAAGGCAGCTGATGGCGTGACCGATCTTTATTATCGCCTCATCCTGCCCACAAATTTTGACCCCACAAAGAAGTACCCTGCTGTCATCTATGTCTATGGAGGTCCTCATGCCCACAACATCGACGCCTCTCGCCATTGGGGAGTACGTGGTTGGGACATCTGGATGGCACAGCAGGGTTACGTGATGTTTTGTCTCGACAATCGTGGTAGTGAAAATCGCGGTCTTGCCTTTGAACAAGCCACTTTCCGCAACTTAGGAGTGGAAGAGATGAAAGACCAACTGAAAGGTGTGGAATACCTCAAGAGCCTTCCCTACGTGGATGGTGACCGTCTGGGTGTACATGGATGGAGTTTTGGTGGTTTCATGACAACCAGTTTCATGACCACCTATCCTGATGTGTTCAAGGTAGGTGTGGCAGGAGGTCCTGTCATCGATTGGCGTTTTTATGAGGTCATGTATGGAGAGCGCTATATGGACACGCCCCAGACGAATCCTGAAGGCTACGAGAAAACTTCTCTTTTGAATAAGGCCAAGAACTTAAAAGGTCGTCTCCTCGTAATCTATGGAGGAAACGACCCTGTCTGTGTGCCTCAGCACACACTGTCTTTCATGCGTGCTTGCATCGATGCTGATACCTACCCAGACCTCTTCACCTATCCAGGCGATGGACATAATATGCAAGGTACCGATCGCGTGCATCTGCACAATGTCATCACACGCTACTTTGAGGATTACCTGAAATAGGCTTAATCCGTCAGGTGCAGTACGAATCGAACACCCTTCGTGAAAGCAGGGTCGATGCCGAGGTCACCATTCATCTTCATCGCCATCTGCTTGCAGATAGGTAAGCCAAGACCGTCGCCCTTGGTGAGGTCACGTACTTCTCTGAAGGGTTTGAACACCTCTTCACGTTGTTCCTCTGGAATGGTGCTGCCCGTGTTCGACACAAGGAACTGATGCTTGTGTGCGCCCCTCTTCTTGTATTCCAAAGCGATATGACCACCTTCTGGTGTGTAAATAGCTGCATTGTTCAACAAGTGCAACAGAATGTGTGACACATATTCTTTATTGATGTTCGCTGTCATCTTGGGGGCATCCACTTTCAGATTGATGCTGCTCTTCACTTGGCTTCGTATCTGATCCATCAACCCTTCGCACAATGCTGACACTTGTACGTCTTCTTTCTCTACGGTTTCCGTGTTGGTCTCCAATTCGGACAGCGTCTGAATGTGTGCAGAGAAATCCTGCAAAGCTTTTACTTCAGGTACTTTCGTGTCGAGTTTCTGCAAGGTTGGAGCCAACTGAGCAGAGATGTTGCTGATGAACTTTGCCTGCAAGGCATTGTTCTCGCTCAACTGATGGATGGTCTTCTTCTGCTTGCGTGTCAGATAGATAGAACGCATCAATGCGAGGGCACCCAATACCAACACCACAGCCAATACTGCTGCCAGAATTCCCAATCCAATGATGGTAACCTGACGGGCAGTCAATGAACTGTTTTTCTCCTCAATCTCAGCTTCATTGTCCGCAATCTGTTTTTTCAGCACATTGACCGTATCTGCCAACGCCAAAGCATTTGCAGAATCCTTCCAAGCCAGATAACTCTTGTAACTCTCTGCCACCAGACTGGCGCTATTGCTCTTACGGCCATTGGCGATGAGTGTCTGATACACCTCATCCACCTTACCATATTCCTTGCTGGCAGTCAATTGATCAGCCATCTCCTTAAAGGTTGCATTGCCTTTCTCACTCTGTCCGATGGTATAATAGTAGATGGTCTTGGTGTAGAGCAAGTCATTTTTCACGGAAGCATCATTTGCTGCATTAGCGTGCTTCTCCATATTGTCCATCTGCTCCTTTGCACTCTCCAACTTCCGCATCTTCATATACATCAGATGGCGTTCCTTTGATGTCCAGTAGTGTAGGGCAGACTTGTTCGCACCCTGACCCTTCGCCTCAATGGTTTGGTCAATGCGACGCAACAGGTCGAAAGCCTCCTTGTACAGGTTCTCTTTCTCATAGTACAGCTTGTTCGCCTTTACGCCACAATCTACACCCTGTTTCAGTTTGCCATTGTTCACATAACTCTCAAAAGCCTTGATGTACAATGCACGTGCAGCAATCGGATTACCCTTCGCATACTCAGACTCTGCACGTTCCTGCAACTCATTCTTTCCTGCCTCCTGTGCAAAGACCGTCACACAGCAAAACAACAGGCTCATACTAAAAATCACAAACTTCTTTCTCATATTCTTATCAATTAAAAGGTTTCTGCTGCAAAATTAGACAAATATTTGTGTTCAAACAAATATAAATGCCAAAATTTTTAATAAAATCCTTTGGCTTGCAATAGGATGAAGGAATATTCGTACCTTTGCATCATCATCAATATCAACGAACATGAAAGCAATCAGTACAAAGAAGGCTCCAGGGGCGATAGGTCCTTACAGCCAAGCCATTCAGGCAGGAGAATTTGTCTATACATCAGGACAGTTGGGGCTTGACCCTACAACAGGTGCTTTCCCGGAAGGGGGCATCAAGGAACAAACAAGGCAATCGCTGAGCAATGTGAAGGCCATTTTGGAAGAGGTAGGTCTTTCTATGGCGAATGCGGTAAAGACCACAGTGTTCTTAGCCAATATGGACGACTTTGCCGAGATGAATAGTGTGTATGCCGAATTTTTCTCAGAACCATATCCTGCCCGTTCTGCAGTGGCTGTGAAGACGTTACCCAAGAATGCTCTGGTGGAAATAGAAGTAATCGCAGTGAAGAGCAAATAGTGAAAAAATTGCTACCGCAACAGTTCGTCCATCGTTGACGTACCAATGCGGTAGCAAATTTTTAATTTCTATTTTTTACTTTTCCCTTACATCATTTTGTCTTCTCGTTCAGATAGAAGGAAAGTTCCACCTGATACTTATCACCACCGCTCTCGACATCAGCACCAAGTGTCAGAGTGTAGTATTTCTTCATCTGGAACTGGCGAAGGTCAAACACACCCTCACCGTTCTCAAACTTATTACCCATTTCTTCATCGCTCCAATCGTACTTGATGTAGCCCTTTGACTTGTTAGTCCAATACCACTTACCTACATAATGCTTCCCGTTCTTGAAGAAGATGAAGAAATAGCCCTTATCTGTGAACTCTACGCTAGTGATGGTCATGTCTTCATCAAAATCTTCATCGATAGAGGCAACGGTCTTAGCGTATCTAAGAATGTCGTTCAAACTACTTGGATCATAAGTTTCTCCACCATCATAAACCTTACCTCTCTCAAACTGCATCACACCTTTCACACCGCCTTTGTGAGTCAAACGGGTTGTCGCCACAGTCCATTCACGGCAAATTGCCGCAGTAGCTTCATCAGCAGCAATCTTTTCAGCTACAGACACTTCACCTTCAAACTCTTCTTCTATCTCGGATGCACTCATCAGCCTAATCTTCACATTTGCGGTCTTTGATGCCTTGCTGATAAACTCAATGGTACAATACTCAGAGCCATCTTCGTTGTAAACCGTATAGAGGGCACTTGCTCTCTTGTATGTGCCGATGATATACTTGGAGCTTCCTGTGCCTCCAATACGTCTTTGTTTAGCACTGCTACTCTTGGTGAAAGGACCAATGACGGCACGTCCTGTTTCTGTAAGGGCAATCTCCTCGAATGGTGCGCCAATGTCGTCCAGATTCTTCAGCGTTGTTGCATCATCAGTATGAGTAAGTAAAGAATTTGTAAGTGTTGGATCAGGAGCCACAGAGCCACCATCATCACTACTACATGCTGCAAATGTCAATCCAATCAAAATGGATGCCAAATAAAAAAGTTTCTTTTTCATATTGTTTAAGTTTTAGGGTTATTGATTTAGTTGTTGAGTTTTTTAGAACGTGTTGAGATAGATTCTGATGTTGAGCACTGGATAGACGGTGAACTTCTCCAACTTATTCACAGCATCGTGGAAGTCCTCATCATCTATATCATCCTTGGTTACACGAACCCATTGATCTTCATCTGGTGAATAGACTTTAATCTTAGGTGTTCCCCAGAACATTACACCGAGGTCAAAGGCGGCGCTCACCTTGTGCTTGGAAGAGACGGGGCGTCCGAAGCCCAATCCTACGTATGGTTTGAAACTGTTGGTTTGCAATCTCAAACGAACTTGGTCGTTCTCATCTGGACGAATGAAAAGACCACCAATCTCAAGACCTTCGCCAATTTTCACATCCAGTTTCTCCGTGTTGTATGCCGTACCAAGATTGGGCAGACCAGCATAGAAACCTCCAGTCAAGTGGAAGGAACTGTGCGTGAAAGGATAGATGTCCGCCAACAGTTTATAGTCCGACATGTGGATACGTCCCAGCACATCCACGTTTTTCTCTGTGCCGTGGGTGGAGTAGTTTATATCAAATTTGATATTGAAACGTGGAAGGGTTGTGAAGCCTGTTCTGAAGGTGACATAATGAGTCAGAGGCATGGCTGCTTCGAAGCCCCATCCAGTTGTACCCACTTCTGCACCGATAGCCAGATGGTTGAAGAGCTGTTTGTCTTGTGCAACAGCAGGATTTGCCAGCAGCATTGCGGCAACAAATCCCATCAAATGAAACGCTTTTCTCATAAATTTCTTTTTTAAGGTTATTATTTTCCCACAAATGCCTTGATGTCCTCATCGGTGGCATTGTTCATGCGCTTGCCTGCCTTAAAAGTCAGGTTAGGGTAAGCAGCTTTGAGCAGGTTGACAGAGTTGTCAATAGGGCTGCTACCTGAAGTGGCAAAAGGAATGATGGTCTTTCCCTTGAAATCCTGTGACTCGAGGAAAGAAAGGATGATGCTGGGCGCATGATTTGCCCAGATGGGGAAACCGAGGTAGATGACATCGTATTTCTTGATGTCAATAGGCTTGCCTCCCAACTTCTCGCGGAAATCTGGATTACCCATCTCCACGACAGAACGTGCCTGACGATTACGGAAATCGAGGTCTTCCTTCGTGTAAGGCTTTTCTGGTTCAATCTTGTAGAGATCGGCACCTGCAGCCTCCTGAATTTTCTTGGCAGCGGCTTCTGTGTTGCCTGAGGCAGAGAAGTAAGCTACGAGCACCTTTCCTTTCTTGGCGTTTTGTGCACAAAGCGACACGCTGATTGCCAAAAAGGCAATGGTCAAAATAAATGTCAGTTTTCTCATTGTTGTTTGGTTGTTTAAGTGGTTAATAAAAAACTATAAATATTCAAAAAGTTCATTAGGACTGTCAATGATCATCTTCGCTCCTTGCTCAATGAGGAAATCCCTGTCGCGAAATCCCCAACTGACAGCTATGCAGGGAAGTTCAGCGTTTGCTGCCGTCTTCAGATCCACCTCGCTATCGCCCACATAGATACATTCAGACTTCTGTATCTCTCGTCCATGTAACAGCGAGAGTTGGCGAATTGCTTCGTTCACCATATCGGGGGCAGGTTTCCTTCTCACCATTTCCGTCTCTCCTATCGCCACATCAATGCTGTCAGCAAAGAAAGCCTTGTGCAAGTCCTTCACAGCAGGGGCGAGCTTGTTGCTCACGATGGCTGTGCAGAAGCCTCTCTTCTTGCATTCCTTCAGCATCTCCTCCACTCCCTCGTATGGGGCTGTCTTGTCCATCGAATGCGCCACATAGTAGGCTCTGAAAGTTTCGAACACATGTTCCTTCAATGCCTCATCAGCTGTTGGACAAGTCTGCTCCACACTCCTGTTCACCAAGTTCCGGATGCCATTGCCCAAATAGCGACGTGTATCCTGCTTCAGATTTGGCTCCAACCCTGCTTCACGCAAGGCGTATGAAACGCTGTCGTGCAAGTCGTCCAGCGTGTTCATCAGGGTGCCGTCCAAATCAAAGATGATGGTTGTCTTCATTCACGGGTCTCCTCCAGAAATCTCAATTCTTGTTCCAGCATCTCCAGCTTCCTCATCTCATATCCTGCCTTCTTGGCCTCCTCAATGGGACGTGTATAAAGATAGTACGTTTCCATCGGACGTTTGAACTCGAAGTCCAGTTTCATGCTGGGCGAGTATGGCGTCATGTGGACAGTATTGTAAATCATCTTTTCAGCAAAGCTCTCATCAATATTCTTCACCCCACAAGCCTGTGCTGCCTCAATCACTTCCATCATCTGGTCTTTGATCAATTGCAAGGTGCTTGGATTCTGCAAGAGGATGTCCGTCTGCGTGTTCAGCGCCACCGTCATTCCGTTGAATGGCATGTTCCACACAGCCTTTTTCCATCGAGCCTCCCAATATTCCACTTCATTGGCATCCACACCTGCTTGACGGAAGTCATCCACCACCTCATCAATCTTCTCCTGTTGCTTGCACGAGTAGTTGCCGATGTTGATATACCCATAGCACTGATGATTCACCTTTCCCGGTTCCGTCTTCGCACTACAGATGAATGCCAATCCTGCTGCCAACTGCACCCCTGGAAACATCTTCTGCACATCCTCCTCAATGCCGATGCCATTCTGGATCATCACCACCAGCGTGTCTTCTTTCAGCAATGGAGGCAACAAATCTGGTAGCAAGTGATTATTCACCGACTTCAACCCCACCAGCACCACATCACACTTTGGCATCTCCTGTGTGCTCCGATAGGCATTCACATCCTCCAGATGGAAACTTCCATCGCACGAATCCACCTGCAATCCATGCTCCTTCACAAAGTCATAATCCCTGTGGAAAAGGAAATGCACCTCCTTCCCCGTCTGTGCCAACTTCGCCCCATAATAGCCGCCAATGGCACCTGTTCCAATCACTCCGTATCTCATTTCTTTCAACAAGTTTGGGCGACAAAGTTACATACAATTTGCGAATCAACCAAATCATGCGCACAAAAGTTACTTCTGTCTTTGTGATTTTTTATTCTCTCGCGTCTCACCTCACACCTCATTTTTGCTCCCTAGGCAGAGAAAAAGTTTTTCCTAACTAGGGAGCAAATTTTGTACTGAAAAGGTTGTCTTACCCTGAAAAACGTTGAATCAAAACCAACGTTTTAAGATGGAGAAAAAAGAAGAATCAGATTTGTTAGAATTGCAGGAATTGGCACTTAAGTATCGTACAGGTACAAAATTCCATTTAGA
>JAGAAZ010000087.1 GCA_017614895.1 Bacteroidaceae bacterium
CGTTCACCCACAATCAGTTCATCCTCACCGATATAGATAGTTTTCTTCTTACAAATCTCGTAGAAGTTACGGGCACGCAGGATGCAGTTGGGCATCTTGCCATAGTTCTCCTTGTAGAATGCCGTCTCGATGAGAGCACGTTCGATGGTGAGTGTGGTGGGGGTGTCAATGCTCTGCTGATGCAGACGTTTTACACGTTCATTCATGCCACCCTCATTCTCTGGGTGCTGTAAAGCATAATTCATTTTGCTGTGCGGCTTGCGCATTGCGACAGTCGTTGCCATATCGTTCATTGTCAAATGTGGGTGCAAAGGTACGCCTTTTAATTGATAAATGCTCATGGATAATTCATAAATTCTCCCATTCGGCATGATGATTATCTGTTATTTTTCATTTTGTACACTAATTATGTCAATTATATTTGCTACCTTTGCCGAACATTCAGTGAAAAATGGAGAAAACACTACGTGAACAGATTATCGCTCTGGTGAAGAGTGAGGTGGTGCCTGCTGTGGGGTGTACAGAGCCTATAGCAGTGGCATTGTGTGTGGCAAAGGCAACGGAAACCTTGGGTTGTGTACCTGAGAAGATTGATGTGCTTTTGTCTGCCAACATCCTGAAGAATGCGATGGGTGTGGGCATTCCTGGCACAGGGATGATTGGTTTGCCCATTGCGATTGCGTTGGGTGCGTTGATAGGAAAGTCGGCGTATGAGCTGGAGGTGTTGAAGGATGTGACGGACGAAGCCGTGGAACGTGGAAAGGCGTATCTGGCTGAAAACCGCATCAACATCAGCTTGAAAGAAGGCATCACAGAGAAACTCTATATCGAAGTGAAAGTGAGTGCTGGCGATGAGACAGCAGAAGCCATCATCTGCACCAGCCACAAGGACTTCCTGTCTGTGAAGAAGAATGGGACATTCCTCTACGAAAAACCCTGCCAGTCGGAGAACGAGGAGGGTGAAGAGTGTTCGTGGCTGACCCTTCGTCAGGTGTATGAGTTTGCCACCACTGCCCCCATTGAGGAGATTGAATTCATCCGTGAGGCACAGGTGTTGAACGAACGGGCTGCTGAGGAATCGCTGAAAGGCAACTACGGACACACGCTGGGCAAGACCTTGACCCGTCCGTTGGGCAAGGGCATCTTTGGCGACACCATCTTCTCGCACATCATTTCCTCGACGGCTTGTGCCTGCGATGCCCGTATGGCTGGCGCAAAGATTCCTGTGATGTCGAACTCTGGCAGTGGTAATCAGGGCATCTGTGCCACCTTGCCTGTGGTGAAGTTTGCAGAGGAGAACCACAACACAGACCACGAACTGCTTCGTGCCCTGATGCTCAGCCACTTGACAGCCATCTACATCAAGCAGTCGTTGGGTGCCCTCTCAGCCTTGTGTGGCTGTGTGGTGGCATCGACGGGCTCCGCTTGTGGCATCACCTACCTGATGGGTGGCAATTACGAACAGATCACTTATGCTGTGAAGAACATGGTGGCGAACTTGACGGGTATGATCTGCGACGGCGCCAAACCTTCGTGTGCGCTGAAACTCGCTTCAGGTGTGAGTACAGCCGTGCTGTCTGCCATGCTGGCGGTGCAGCACAATTGCGTCACCTCTGTGGAGGGCATCATCGAGGACGATGTGGATCGCTCCATTCACAACCTCACTCGCATCGGCAAAGACGCGATGGACGAGACAGACCGCTGTGTGTTGGAGATTATGACTCATAAAAAATGTGAATAAATAGGCAGATAGGCAGAAAAGTTGTAATTTTGCCCACAAAACCAAAAAACAGAAAGAGAAATGGCATTAAAAACATTGATTATAGGAAGCGGCCCTGCTGGTTACACTGCAGCGATTTACGCTTCGAGAAGTTCGTTGGAACCTGTGCTCTACGAAGGCATGCAGCCTGGTGGACAGTTGACACAGACAACAGAAGTGGATAATTTCCCAGGCTACCCAGAGGGTACGACAGGAACAGAGTTGATGGATGACCTCCGCAAGCAGGCAGAGCGTCTGGGCACAGACATCCGATATGGCATGATCACCCAGGTGGAACTCTCCAAGGATGGTTCACAGCCCCACAAGGTGACCACAGATGATGGCACAGTGCTGGAGGCGCACACCCTCATCATCTCGACAGGAGCTTCTGCCAAGTATCTGGGTCTGGACGACGAAAAGAAATACGCAGGACAGGGCGTGTCTGCTTGTGCCACTTGTGACGGCTTCTTCTATCGCAAGAAGGTGGTGGCTGTTGTAGGTGGCGGCGACACAGCTTGTGAGGAAGCACAATATCTGGCAAGCCTTGCCAAGAAGGTGTATATGATTGTGCGTCGTGATGTGTTGCGCGCTTCTGATGCCATGCAGCAGAAGGTGAAGGAGGCTGAGAACATCGAAATCCTCTGGAACACACAGACAGAAGGACTTTATGGCGACAATGGTGTGGAAGGTGCCCACCTCATCGAGAACAAGGGCAAGGAGGGCGAACGTCGCTACGACCTGCCCATCGATGGCTTCTTCCTGGCGATTGGTCACCATCCTAACAGCGAGATTTTCCGTCCTGATGTGGAGGTGGATGCACAGGGTTACATCAAGGTGCAGCATCCTACCACAGCCACCAACGTTCCAGGTGTGTTTGCTGCCGGCGACGTGGCAGACCCACTTTATCGTCAAGCCATCAGTGCAGCAGGCAGCGGTTGTCATGCAGCCATTGATGCATTACATTACTTACAAGAGAAAGGTATCGTATGAGAAGAATATTTGCACTCTTATTGACGCTCTGTTGCATGGGTGTGGTGTGTGCACAACCCATGAAGCCTGTGAAGGTGACTTCATCCTTCAAGGTGACATCGAAAGACGAAGGTGTCCTCACGTTTGTAGCTACCATCGATAACGGATGGCACATGTACAGTACTGAGGACGTGAATGGTCCTACCCCCACCACCCTGACGGTGGAGAAGATTTCTGGAGCCCAGTTGGAAGGTGGTTTGACCCACCCCAATGCGCCCATCAAGAAATTTGAGGAGATGTTTGGCACAGACGTGTATTACTTCGAAAAGACTGCCACCTTCACCCAGAAAATAAAATTATTGGGTGGCAAGTACGTGGTGGAGGGCTATCTGCGTTATGGTGCCTGCAACGACCAAAGCTGCACACCTCCCACCTCTGTAGAGTTCAAAATTAATGGTGAAGTAACCTTGCCGCAAGCACAGGACGAAGCCAAGAAGGAGGAGGCGCCAGAAGAAGTCCCTGAGGAGATTGAGGCTGCCGACGAATCCGTCAGTGAAGACTCTGTGACAGCCCCCGTGTCGGCTTCATCCTCCATTTGGGCCCCCGTCACCGACCAGCTTTCTGCTTTCGATGAAGGGGGCAACAGCGACACCTCCAACACCTCCCTCTGGCAGATTTTTCTCTTGGGATTGGTGGGTGGTCTGATTGCTCTGGTCACGCCCTGTGTGTGGCCCATCATCCCCATGACCGTGTCTTTTTTCCTGAAACGCGGCACAACCAAGAACTCCACAGCAGAGGAGAAGGCAGCAGCGAAGAGACGTGGCATTCGTGACGCCATTCTCTATGGCATCAGCATCATCGTGATTTATGTGACACTCGGATTGGCCATCACTGCCATCTTTGGGGCTTCAGCCCTCAACGACTTGGCGACCAATGCCGTGTTCAATATCCTCTTCTTCCTCATGCTGCTCATCTTCGGCATCTCCTTCATCGGAGGTTTCGAGATCACACTTCCCTCGAAGTGGAATACGGCTGTCGATAACAAAGCCAACAGTACCACAGGACTGCTCAGCATCTTCCTGATGGCATTCACGCTGGTGCTGGTCAGCTTCTCCTGCACAGGTCCCATCATCGGCTTCCTCTTGGTGCAGGTGGTCACTTCCAGCATCGTGGGACCTGTCATCGGCATGTTGGGATTCGCCATTGCCTTGGCATTGCCTTTCACCCTCTTTGCTCTCTTTCCCCAATGGCTCAATGCTGTGCCAAAGAGTGGCAACTGGATGAATGTGGTGAAGGTGACGCTGGGCTTCATCGAACTGGCGTTTGCCCTCAAGTTCTTCTCTGTGGCAGACCTCGCCTACGGTTGGGGACTCCTCGACCGTGAAGTGTTCCTCTCCCTCTGGATTATCCTTGCCATCCTGCTGGGCGCTTACCTTATCGGTTGGATTCGCTTCCCACATGATGAAGAGGAATATGACGAGATGGGCAATGTGGTCATGCACCCCAAGACCTCCATTCCACGCTTCTTCATGGCACTCATTTCGTTTGCCTTTGCCATCTATATGATTCCAGGCTTGTGGGGCGCTCCACTCAAGGCTGTCAGCGCCTTTGCTCCACCCATGAAGACGCAGGACTTCAACCTCGCTCCAGAGCAGGAGGTGAAGCCCATGTTCACCGATTATGAAGAGGGCATGACCTATGCCAAGGCGCACAACATGCCTGTCATGATAGACTTCACGGGCTATGGCTGTGTGAACTGCCGCAAGATGGAGGCAGCTGTGTTCACAGACCCCACGGTGGCTGATATCATGACCAACAAATACGTGCTCATCCAGCTCTATGTGGATGAGAAGAAAGACCTCCCTGAACCCATTGTTGTGAAAGAACAGGGGGACGGAGAATCACTGTTCAGTGTGGGCGTAACAGCAGATCTCAGTATCTCGACAAACACGAACAGCGAGCAGTATCAATATGAAAATGCCTATGACAGTAACACCCGAAAACTTCGCACTGTAGGCGACAAATGGAGCTACCTCCAGTCGCAGAAGTTTGGTGCCACAGCACAACCTTTCTACGTGCTACTCGACCCAGACGGCAACCCACTCGAAAAGAGCTACTCCTACGACGAGGACATCCCAGCCTTCCTCACTTGGCTCAATAACGGTCTTGCCCGTTTCCAATTGAAATAACTCTTAACTCTTAATTCTTAATTCTTAACTCCCTAACCTCAACCCTATGTATTTAGACGGAAATCTTTATATCGCGCATTGCGCTGATGGTCCCATCAACTTGGTGGGCAAAATGTGTAATCGTCATGGTCTCATCGCTGGTGCCACAGGTACAGGTAAGACCGTCTCCCTCCAAGTCCTTGCAGAGACTTTCTCTCAGGCAGGTGTGCCTTGCTTCATGGCAGACATGAAGGGTGACCTCTCAGGTATCTCTCAGGCTGGTAAACTGTCCTCGTTCATCGAGAAGCGCAAGGAGGAATTTGGTGTGTCCAACCCTGACTTCCAGCCTTGTCCTGTGCGTTTCTATGACGTGTTTGGCGAACAGGGCTACCCCATGCGCACCACCGTGTCTGCGATGGGTCCACAGCTGTTGAGCCGTCTGATGAATCTGTCAGATGTGCAGAGCGGTGTGCTCAACATCGTCTTCCGCATTGCCGATGATAAGGAACTCCTGCTGATTGACCTCAAAGACCTCCGTCTCATGCTCGACTTCGTAGGTCAGAACACCAGTCTTTTCACCACCGTCTATGGCAATATCTCTCCTGCCAGCATCGGTGCCATCCAGCGTGCGGTGTTGGAGATTGAGAGTGAGGGTGGCGACAAGTTCTTTGGTGAGCCTGCCTTCAATGTCGAAGACCTCATCGACCTGGAAGATGGTAAGGGCGTGATGAGCGTCCTCGCAGCCGACAAACTCATGCTCAATCCAAAACTCTACTCCACCTTCCTCCTCTGGCTGATGACAGAGCTCTACTCCACCCTGCCCGAGGTGGGCGACATGGAACTGCCCAAGCTCGTCTTCTTCTTCGACGAGGCACACATGCTCTTCGACGGCACTTCCAAGGCGATGGTGGACAAGCTCGAACAGGTCATCCGACTCATCCGTTCCAAGGGTGTCGGCATCTACTTCATCTCGCAGTCACCTTCCGACATTCCAGACACCATCCTCGGACAGCTGGGTAACCGCATCCAGCACGCCCTTCGTGCCTACACACCCAAAGACCAGAAAGCTGTGCGTGTAGCTGCTCAGACTTTCCGTGCCAACCCTGCGTTCAACACAGAAGATGCCATCATGGAACTGGGTACAGGTGAGGCACTTGTTTCCGTGCTCGACGAGAAAGGTGCGCCCACCATCGTGCAGCGTGCCAAGATTCTCTTCCCACTCAGTCAGATTGGCGCCATCACCGAAGGTCAGCGACTCGACATCCAGAATGCAGCCCCAGAACACATCAAGGACTATGCCAACTACTACGACCGTGAAAGTGCCTACGAAGTACTCATAGCCCAGAAGGAGCAGGAAGATGCTGAAGCAGCTGCCATGCTGCGCCGTCAGGAAGAGGAGAAAGCACAGAAAGAGGCAGAGAAGGAAGAGGAACGCTTGCGCAAGGAAGAAGAACGTCTGCGTAAGGAAGAGGAACGCCAACTGCGCGAAGTGGAGAAGGAAGAAGAGAGGAAAAAACGTGCTGAAGCCATCGAGGCAGAACGCCGTCGTCGTGAGGAGGAGAAACTCCAACGTGATGCAGAACGAGAGGCAGAACGCCGTCGCCGTGAAGAAGAGCGTGAAGCTGAACGTCTGCGCAAGGAAGAGGAACGCAAAGCCAAGGAGAAGTCCAAATCATCCAGCATGTGGAAACGCACCATCTTCGGCACCCTCATCGGTGCTGTCCTGGGTAGCGTAGGCCATCAGGTCGGCACCTCCGTTGGCAAGAAGATCACAGGCAATAGTTCTTCTCGCAGCACCTCCACCAAGAAGAAGACTTCCTCATCTTCCAAGAAAAGTTCCTCAGGCTCCATCCTTGGTAGTGCAGCCAAGACCGCTGCCAATACCGCCACACGACGAGTGACCAACGAAATCCTGAAGAATATCTTTAAGTAAGGTATAGAAAGGGATGAATGCGCAGGAAATCATCGAATATATGGAGTCGCTGCGCAATGAGGAGCAGCGAGAGGTGCTGATGCGATTCTTCAAGACAGGCGAAGGGGAATATGGCTATGGTGATGAGTTTCTGGGACTGAAGGTGCCAGAGACAAGGGAAGTGGTCAAGGCGGCAGGGGATCTTCCTCTGAGTGAAGTGCCAGAGTTGCTGCTGTCACGCTGGCATGAAGTGCGTCTCTGTGGACTCCTGCTGCTGGTGTTGAAGTTCGAGATGCTGGCGACGAAACGCTTGGAAAACAATGCTGAAGCCATCGCAAAACGTGATGAGATCGTGACGATTTACCTGCAATATGCTGAACAGGCAAACAACTGGGACTTAGTGGATTTGTCTGTTCACAAGATACTGGGTCATTGGTTGCTGTTGCCCACGAATTTGGGTGACAGGGCCTACAAGATCAAGGTGCTTGATGAATTGGCTGCCAGCCCTTGCCTCTGGAAACAGCGCATGAGCATCGTCTGTTCGTGGAAGACCTCCCAACAGGGTGATCCCTCGTGGTGTCTGCGCTATGCCGAAATTCATCTGCACCATCCCCATGACCTGATGCACAAGGCTGTGGGTTGGATGCTCCGCGAGATGGGCAAACGTGTCTCGATGGACCTGCTACGTGATTTCCTCCAACTCCATGCACATGAGATGCCTCGCACCATGCTCCGCTATGCCATCGAAAAGATGCGAGAGAAGGAGCGGAAGGAATGGATGAAGCCACAGGCATGATGGTTCATGAGCCAGACCTGTTCCCTCCCATCACCATCACAACTTCAGGTTTTGGGGAGAAGATCAATAGAATGTTAATCTATTAAGCCACCTAATGACCACATGCCTGCAGGCCTTTCCGCAAATTTTTGATTCACATTTATCCTATCAACTTGTCGGCCTGAGCTTTCAATTCTGCTTTTTGCTCGTCTGTGAGAATCAGGACATCCGTCCCCCAGGCTTCAGCAGGAACAGCAATTCCTGTTTGTTCGGGCAGGACTTCAGCTTTGATGAAAGTGAGCAGTTCCGTCAGCTTGGCACGACAGTTGGCAGTAGCAGCCTTTCCGCCTGCTCCACTAATGGCAATGCGCTTGCCGTTGATGCAGGTTGGAGTGGCATAGTCCAGAGGAATGACAGGACGTGAGAGCCAGTCGAGCAGGTTCTTCAAGTGTCCTGGGTAACTGAAATTGTATTCTGGCGTAAAAATCCAGATAGCATCAGCCTCGCCGATTGTCTTACGAATGCGAGCTACAGGAGCAGGTTCAGGTTGTTCAATGTCCTGATTCAACAACGGGAGGTCGCTATAATCAAGTTCCAACACTTCGGCACGGTTGCCGATGATAACTTTGGCTTCATTTGCCAACTGGCGGTTGAAGGACTTCGTCCTCAACGAACCGATAATAAAAAGAATCTTCTTCATACTCATCAAGGTTATTTGGTAAATCGTGTCAAAGGTAATACAAATCGCAGACAATACAAAATAAAACGTGGATTAACCATTTGTAGGGATGAAAAATTTGGCTATGTCAATGCTTTGGCGTAATTTTGCATACAGAAACACTAATCGATAAACATCAAATGAAGAAAAAAGTATTACTCACCCTCCTGTGGGCGTTGCTGATGCTGCCAGGAATGGCGCAGAACAAAACGATTGATATCAGTGGTGACAACTCGGACAAAAGTTATACTACATACGATTCTTCCATCCGGATCGATAAGGGTCAGGAAGTGAATGTGAAGATGGCACGTTATTGCTATCTCAATTCAGTCCTCACAGGCAGCGGCACGTTGAATCTTTATGCTGGTGGCGACCGTTGTTACTTAGGTACGACAAAGGGGGCCAGCTGGCCAAATTGGTCGAGCTTCACAGGCGATATACATATCATCCCATTTCCTGAGAATTCCTCCAAGGCGGGGTACTATGGTGTGGTGATGGCGCATGGCGGTAAGTCCTTCTCGCCTGAGAACATGGAGGATGCCATCAAGTCGGGTAAGGTGAACAACTCGATGGTGAATAGCCATGTAACGCTGCACAACGGGGCTGTGCTCTGTTGTGAAGCAAACAGCAACGGCGCTGGTTTCCGCATTGGTGAACTGAACACGGAAAAAGGTTCGACCATTCAGGGCTACATCAAAAAGAACACTCGTGCGGCTTACTTCCTTGTGGGAAATCTGGGTACAGACGCCACGATGGCGGGCAAGATTGCACCCCCCAGTTACAGCGACACCCACCCTGTGGGCATCATCAAGGAAGGTAAGGGCACATACAGCCTGACAGCCAACGACAACTATCTGACAGGTGCCTTGCGTGTGATGGAGGGACGTGTGCTGGTGATGAATGACCGTGCTGAAGCAGAGAGCAAGGGACTGCGAGGTGCGTTGGGTGCCAAGCAGAACGAGAACGAGCCGATTGCCTATGTGTTTGAGAAGGGTGTGCTGGGTGGTACAGGCAGCATTGGCGGCACAGTGGACAACTATGGAACCATTGAACCTGGTACAGATGAAATTGGCACACTCACGCTGAAGAACTATGTCACGACAGCGAAAAGTTCGAATCTGTTTGTGCGCCCAGCCTCTGTGCTGCGTTTCAAACTCGACTCAACATCTGACCATGACCAACTGAATGTCAATGGCGCCGTCAAGTACTTCAATATGATGGAGGACTTTTCGACCAGCGAGAAGATGCCCGTCATTGAGATTGTACTCACGCAAGACGCCAGTATGAAGGTGGGGGATGAGTTCGTGTTGCTGACCGCCAAGAGCAAGGCATCGGCAGCAGGCGACTGGCACTTCGAACTGAAACAACCGGGTCGCTATACATGGGAAATCGACGAGAAAGAGGAAGACGGCACCTATCGTGTGGTTGCACGCCTCGTCTCTTTCAAAGACGCAGACCATTCCGATGACCCTGACAATCCTGATAACCCAGATGATGACGAGCACATGGGTGCCTTCTACGATGACGGCATTGATGACAACACCGACAAGACCACCCTGCGCGAGTATGCCGAGAAGAACGGGAAGTACATCGGCACAGCCATCTCCACCTGGAAGAATGACATCACCAACGAGAGCCTGGCAGAGACCAAGGAGGTGAGACAGCAGTTCAACATGCTTGTGGCAGAGAATGAGATGAAGTGGAATGAACTGGAGCCTTCACGTGGCGGATTCAACTATTGGGCAGCCGACAACCTGGTGAACTTCGCCCAAAAGAACAACATGAAGATGCGAGGACACTGTCTGGCTTGGCATTCGCAGCTGCCCACATGGGTGTCGAGCGACGGCAAGAAGAATGACCAGAACTGGAGCCGTGAAGAAGCCTTGGAGATTCTGAAGACCCACATCACGAATGTGGTGAAGCACTTCAAGGGGAAGGTGGCTGAATGGGATGTGGTGAACGAATGTCTGAACGACGACCAAACCACGGTGCGCACCAATCCTGATGGCTACGACCTGCGTGAGAGCGTGTGGACACGTGCCATTGGTGAGGACTTCATCGATTCTGCCTTCGTTTATGCGCATCGTGCCGACCCTGACGCCCTACTCTATCTGAATGATTATGACGTGGAGATGCAGGGAAAGGCTAAATCAGTAGCCCTCTACAACCTTGCCATGCGTCTGAAAGCCAGCGATATTCCGATTGACGGCGTAGGTTTGCAATGTCACTTCTCCATTGGTGATGTGGATTCCGTGAAGCTCGCCAAGAATATCCAAAGGTTTGCTGATGCAGGGCTCAAGTGCATCATCACAGAGCTTGACATGGGCATTTCATCCACCACAGCCAAGAACCTTGAGGAACAGGCACGCAACTATCGTGTCATCACCGACATCGTATTGAACAATGACAATTGCCCCAACCTCGTCATCTGGGGATTGAAGGACAACAACAGTTGGCGCGAAGCCTCATCGCCACTGCTCTACGATGCTGGTGTAGGCAAGAAACCAGCCTACTATGCCGTGCGTTCTGCATTGCGTCATCGGATCATTGAGAAGGAAAAGGAGATAGAGAATGACATCCAAGCGGTGGAGAGTCCTGTAGTCAAAGAGGATGCCACCTACGACCTCAGTGGTCGCCTTGTCGATGAACAGAACCTACGTCCAGGTCTCTACATCAAGGCAGGAAAGTTGTTCATGGTTGGACAGTAATTTTCATTAAAAACAAGCAATATGAACAGAAAAAACATGAAGGGACTCCTTTGGGGAGGTCTAGCAGTGCTGGCGCTGACGGTCAGTTCCTGCGACAACAAGAAAGGTGGTGCTGCAGAGGCAGCCGATGCAACGGACAGTATAGCTGTGGAAACAGAAGCCGTGAACGAGTCTGCCTATGATCTGGAGGCGATTGCGAAGGCCATTGATGGATGTGAGGACTTGGAGAGTTTCAATTGCGGCTTGGCTGCTGTGAAGAAAAACGGCAAGATCGGCTACATCGACAAGATGGGCAATGTGGTGATTCCATTCGAGTATGATCCGCCTACGCAGGTGTTCAGCGACGGTGTGGGCACTGTGTTCAAGGGCGATGATGTCATCTACATGGACACGAAAGGCAAGGAGCTATTCCGTACCCAGAGCTTCGGCCGTTTCTATGACGGGCTGTGCAGCAACAGGGAGCAGAAGACTGACGGCATCGGTCGCATCGGCTTCATCGACAAGACGGGCAAGATGGTGATTGCGCCACAATATGACTACACTGGTGAATTCAGCGATGGGATGTGCTGGGTGGCCACAGAAAAATCTGGCAACAAGATTGGCTTCATCAATACAAAGGGCGAACTGGTGGTTCCTTGCCAGTATGAATGGCCTTCAGAACGCCAACCCACGGACTTCCACGAAGGGCTATGTGCTGTGATGGTGGACGATGTGCACGAGGACTTCGGCTTCATCGACAAGACGGGCAAGCGTGCCTTCCCAGGTGTGTATTCATATGAATCAAACTTCTCAGAGGGACTGGCAGCAGTCACAGAGTTGCTTCCTGACGGCAGCACGCAATCGGGCTATATCGACAAGACAGGCAAGATGGTCATCAAGATGGATCATCGTGGTGGTGACTTCCATGGCGGCATTGCGAAGGTGATGGATGATCCCAACCCCATTTACTTCATTGACAAAACGGGCAAGAAGGTGTTTGAACTGGACAGGCAGTACAAGAATGTTGACCACTATGGCGATGGTGCATGGCTGGTGTGGGACGGTGAGCACATGGGCTACATCGACTGCACGGGCAAGCTCATCGTGCCTTGCAAGTATTATGCCTACAATCCTTTCTCGGAGGGTTTGGCAGCCTTGCAGGACAAGCAAAACGGGAAGTGGGGATTTGTTGACAAGGAGGGAAAGAGCACGTTTGATTACCAATAAAAAGATACCATTTTGAGGGTGAACACAACTTTTTTCATCTAAAAGTGGATTTTTTTGTGAAAAAGTGTTGGTGGTTTCACGAAAAGTGTGTACTTTTGCAGCGCTTTTAAGAAAAAGACATGAAATCATTGTTTAACGCATATTACTATTTTTACTTTTACTTTGACAACAAGTAAGAGCGGGTAGTTATGTGTTTCAACAATCATGGACAGATACATCGAGAATAACAATATAGCCCCGCTCAAATGAGTGGGGCTTATACATTATATAAATATGAGAAGAATAGCCATACAAGGAGAGGTGGGAAGTTACCACGACGTAGCCAGCCACTGTTATTTCGAGAACGAAGACATCGAACTGATCTGCTGCGACACGTTCGAGCAGATGTTTGAGGCGATGAAGGAGGACTCGAACGTGATTGGCATGATGGCGATTGAGAACACCATCGCAGGCTCCCTGCTCCACAACTACGAACTGATGCGCGAAAGCGGAATGCAGATTGTGGGTGAACACAAACTGAGAATCTCGCACAGCATCATGTGTCTGCCAGAGGATTCGTGGGAGGACATCACGGAGGTGAACTCTCATCCTGTCGCCCTGATGCAATGCCGCCAGTTTCTGAAGAAGCATCCGCAGCTGAAGATTGTGGAGACGGACGACACAGCAGGATCTGCCAAAACCATCAGCGAACAGGGACTGAGGGGTCATGCCGCCATCTGTTCAAAGTTTGCTGCCCCACTCTACGGCATGAAGATTCTGGAGGAGGGCATCGAGACCAACAAGCACAACTTCACCCGTTTCCTCGTACTCGCCGACCCTTGGTTGGCAGAAGAACTGAGCAAGCCCAGCCAATCGAACAAGGCGAGCATCGTGTTCAGCCTGCCTCACAGCGAGGGTTCCCTCTCACAAGTGTTGAGCATCTTCTCATTCTACAAGATCAACCTGACCAAGATTCAGTCGCTGCCCATCATCGGAAGGGAGTGGGAGTACATGTTCTACATCGACGTGATGTATGACGACTACACCCGCTATCGCCAGAGCATCGATGCCGTGCGCCCACTGACCAAGCAGTTGAAAGTGTTGGGAGAATATAAAGAAGGAAAAAGTACAATCAAGATATGATACAGCCAGCAGACAGACTCTCGCTTGTGAGCGAGTACTACTTTTCGAGAAAACTAAAGGAAGTGGCTCAGTTGAATGCTGAGGGCAAGGACATCATTTCACTTGCCATCGGATCGCCAGATATGCCACCCAGTGCAGAAACCATCGACGTGCTCTGCGAGCATGCCCATCGTCCTGATGCCCACGGCTATCAGCCCACAGTCGGCATCCCAGAACTGAGAAAGGCAATGGCAAGTTTCTACCAGCGTTGGTATGGGGTGACGCTCGACCCTGCCACGGAGATTCAGCCGCTCATTGGCAGTAAGGAGGGTATCCTGCACGTGACCTTGGCGCTGTGCAACCCTGGCGACAAGGTGCTGGTGCCCAATCCTGGCTACCCCACCTACACGTCACTGAGCAAGATTCTGGGTCAGGAGATTGTGAACTACGACCTTCTGGAGAGCAACGGCTGGCAACCAGACTTCGAACAGTTGGAGGCGATGGACTTGACGGGTGTGAAACTCATGTGGACAAACTATCCCAACATGCCCACAGGTGGTCGTGCCACACGCGAACTGTATGAGAAAATCGTGGCGTTCGCCAAGAAGCACAACATCGTGGTGGTGAACGACAACCCCTATTCGTTCATCCTCAACCGCGACGAACACCTGAGCATCCTACAGGTGGAGGGCGCCAAGGAGTGCTGTATCGAATTCAACTCCATGTCGAAGAGCCACAACATGCCTGGCTGGCGTGTGGGTATGCTGGCAACGAACAGAACATTCGTAATGTGTATTCTGAAAATCAAGAGCAACATCGACTCTGGTACGTTCCGTCCCCTGCAATTAGCCGCAGCACAAGCATACGAAAACACGGAAGCATGGCACACACACGCAAACATCGAGACCTATGCCACCCGTCGCAAGATTGCCGAGGAGATCATGACCACCCTTGGCTGCACCTTCGACCCGACCCAACAGGGCATGTTCCTCTGGGGACGCATCCCTGACAGCATCGCTGACGTGGAGGATCTGACGGAGAAGGTGCTGCACGAAGCCCGTGTGTTCATCACCCCCGGCTTCATCTTTGGCAGCAACGGCAAGCGATATATCCGCATCAGCCTCTGTGCCAAGGACGAGAAGATGCAACTGGCATTGCAAAGAATTAAAAACGTGTTTTGCTAAGGAGTAGAAACTAAAATTTTAAGTCTAAGGAATCAAGGAATCAAGGAAGTCGATGCACAGCATCGACAAATATTCCCAAATTGGCTTCGCCGAGCTAAAGGTTCCTAAATTCCTTAGACAAATAAAAAATATGGACAGAGATTATACATACAGGGTATTAGGCTGTGTCTACGAAGTGTATAAGCAGTTGGGACCAGGCTTATTAGAAAGCATTTATGAGCAAGCCATGATAAAAGAATTACAGATGAATGGGTTTGATGTCAAGAATCAAGTACCAGTTCCTGTCTTCTATAAAGGCGAGCTTATTTGCCCTGATTTGAGATTAGATCTCATTGTGGACAACAAACTCATATTGGAGTTGAAATCCGTTGTAGAATACAGAAAATTGTTTGAGAAACAATTATTGACCTACCTGCGTATGATGAACTGCGAATTGGGATATGTGATCAACTTCAACACGGAAAATATAAAAGATGATATTTATCC
>JAGAAZ010000088.1 GCA_017614895.1 Bacteroidaceae bacterium
AAGGCTGTGCCCACCTTCCCTGAGTTGACTTGTCATACCGTTGAAGATCTCCATACACTCAACGATCGCGAACTGCAACCCTACTTCATCTCGCAGGAAGACATTGACACCTACGAGCGTGAAGTCATCCCTTATTGGCAGGGATGCACCCAGCGCGAACGCATTTTCAGCCATGTGAGCAAGGAGTGGGAAGAGGCTTACCATGCAGGTGTGTTCACAGAATTTATGGAGCAACGTGCTGGTGGTCATACGGCCATGGATGGTAAGATGTACCAACGTGGTTTGCTTGATTGCAAGGCGCTCATTGCCAAGACGCTCTCTGAACTCGACTTTATCAATGACCCTGAAGCCACCGACAAGCAGCAGGAACTGCAAGCGATGGACATCAGTTGCGATGCTGCCATCCTTTTTGCAGAGCGTCATGCAGAGTTGGCAGAGAAGATGGCTGTAACAGAAAGTGACCCACAACGAAAAGCAGAATTGTTGAAGATTGCTGAGGTGTGTCGTTGGGTACCAGCCCATGCACCACGCGATATGCAGGAAGCCATACAGATGTACTGGTTTGTGCATCTTGGCACAGTGACAGAGTTGAACGGATGGGATTGCATGAACCCTGGACACATTGACCAGCACCTCTATCCTTTCTATCAGAAGGGGCTTGCAGAGGGCACGATGACGCGTGAGAAGGCCAAGGAGCTGCTGTCATGCTTCTGGATCAAGTTCAACAACCAACCTGCCCCTCCTAAGGTGGGCATCACGGCATTGGAATCGGGCACATACAACGACTTTACCAACATCAACATCGGTGGTATCGACAAATATGGCCATAACGCTGTGAACGAGCTTTCCTACATCATCTTGGAGATTCAGGAGGAACTGCACGAGTTGCAGCCAGGCTTGAGTATTCATGTGTCGGAGGTCACGCCAGACGAGTTTGTGATGGCTGGTGCCAAAGTGATTCGTCAGGGACACGGCTATCCTTCTGTGTTCAATCCAGACGTTTACACGAAGGAACTCATGCGCCAAGGAAAGACGCAGGAAGATGCCAACGAAGGTGGTTGTTCGGGCTGTATCGAGGTGGGTGCCTTTGGTAAGGAGGCTTATATCCTCACAGGCTATCTGAACACCCCCAAGATTCTGGAAATCACCCTCAACAACGGCATTGACCCCATGACGGGCAAGAAGCTCGGATTGGAGACTGGTGACCCACGTACCTTCACTTCCTACGAGGAGCTCTACGAAGCTTATCATAAGCAAATGATTTACTTCGTGAACCTGAAACTGGCAGTGAACAACTACATTGAGCGTATGTTCTCGCTCTATGCCCCTGCCACTTTCCTTTCGCTCTTCATTGATGATTGTATCACTCGAGGTCGTGACTACTACAGCGGAGGTGCACGTTACAACACCACCTATATCCAGTGTACAGGTCTTGGCACCATCACCGACTGTTTGTCCACCCTCAAAAAGCACGTCTTCGAAGACAAGAAGTTCACGATGGACGAACTCCTCGAAGCTGTCGCCAATAACTGGGGCAGAGGTGACAACTGTCAACTGTCAACTGTCAACTGTCAACTCGAAAAAACTCGTCAGTTTATTCTCAATCGCACGCCTTTCTTTGGCAATGATGACGACTATGCTGACAGCATTGCAGTGAAGGTGTATAATGACTTGGTGGCTGCCATCGAGGGACATCCCAACACACGTGGTGGAAAGACCCAGCTGAATATGCTCTCAACCACTTGTCACAACTACTTTGGCTCCGTTTGTGGTGCTTCTGTTAACGGACGTATGGCGCATTTCGCCATCAGCGATGGCACATCCCCTGCGCATGGTGCTGACACGAATGGACCTACGGCTGTCATCAAGTCGTTGGGCAAACTCGACCAGACTCAATCAGGAGGTACCCTGCTCAATGTTCGTTTCGTGCCTTCATTGCTGAAGCGTGATGAAGATCTCATGAAGCTCGTTTCCCTCATCCGTACCTATTTCCGGATGGGTGGTCACCATATCCAGTTCAATATCGTTGATACCCAAACCCTGCTCGATGCCCAGCAGCAGCCCGATGATTACAAAGACTTGCTCGTGCGTGTGGCTGGCTATTCAGACTATTTCAACGACATGACTGAACAGCTGCAAAACGAAATCATTGCACGTACAGAGAATGACTGTCTCTGAGAAAGTGGGAAAAATCCAAATTATATTTGTTTTTTCTCTCACTTAATCGTAACTTTGCAGCCAAATTGGAAACAAGTTGGCACTGATTTTCGACATCAAGCGGTTTGCCATCAATGATGGACCAGGCATCAGGACGACCATCTTCATGAAGGGATGTCCCCTGAGATGCGTGTGGTGTCACAATCCTGAAGGGTTTGAGGACAAGGCTGTGAAGATGTACACGAAGAAGAAGTGCATCGGATGTCAGAGTTGTGTGGAGGTGTGTCCAGAGAAGAACCTCGTGCTGACCCCAGACGGCATCAAGGACTTGGGTCATTGTGTGGCTTGTGGCAAGTGTGAGGATGAATGCCCGACCCTCGCTTTGGAGATGGCTGGGAAGGAGTGGAAGATGGAGGACTTGATGGCTGTGGTGGAAAAGGAGCGTCAGGTGATGGAAGAGAGTGGGGGAGGTGTGACGCTGTGTGGAGGAGAACCCCTGATGCACGCCGATTACTTGTGTGAGGTGCTGGACGAACTGGGCAAAAGAGGTTTTCATCGGACTGTTGATACGACCTTGTTTTGTTCAGAAGAGAATGTCAGAAGAGTGGCAGAGCGCTGTGAACTGTTTCTGGTGGACTTGAAGCTGATGGACAGCGAGAAGCATCGACGTTACACTCGTGTGGGGAATGAGCAGATACTGGCGAACATCCGTCTGCTGAGCGAGATGGGCAAGCAGTTCTGGATTCGTATTCCACTCATCGTTGGAATCAATGCCGACGATGCAAACTTGACCGCTTCAGCAGCGTTCTTGGCATCCTTGCCCACAAAGCCAGAAATGGTGAACTTGCTCATCTATCACGATGTGGGCATCGGCAAACATACACGACTGGGCACAACTTACAACCCTGATGGCATCCAGATGGAAGCCCCATCGGAGGAACTGCAGCAACATGCACTGTTCATTATGCACCAGCAGGGTCTTCAAGCCATCATTGGTGGCTAACCCAAAACCCCATTGATTCATATAAAAACTATACCATACAAATGAGACTTACCATCAAAATAGGAAGCAATGTGTTGACACGCAAGGACGGGTCGCTGGACGTGACACGCATGTCGGCATTGGTGGACCAGATTGCCTGGTTGCGCAGCGAAGGGCATGAGGTCATCCTCGTGTCGTCAGGTGCTGTGGCAAGTGGTCGGAGCGAACTGAAACACATTCAGCACGACCTCGACTCTGTAGATCAGCGTCAGCTCTTCTCGGCCGTGGGACAGGCAAAGCTGATTAATCGCTATTTCGAGATGTTCAGGGAATATGGCATCGCTGTAGGACAGGTGTTGACGACGAAGGAGAATTTCTTCTCTGACACAGAGCATCGCAAAAATCAGGAGAACTGCATGAGGGTGATGCTGGAGAACAACGTCTTGCCCATTGTGAACGAGAACGACACAGTGTCTGTGACAGAGTTGATGTTTACAGATAACGATGAACTCTCTGGACTCATCGCAAGGATGACGCAGTCGCAGATGCTCATCATCTTGAGCAACATCGACGGCATCTTCACTGGTGACCCTGCCGATCCTGCCTCACGACTCATCTGTACGGTCGAGCCAGGCAAGGCACTCGACGAGTACATCCAAGACAAGAAATCGACGGCTGGACGTGGTGGCATGCAGAGCAAGTCGAACGTGGCTACACAGACGGCATCCGCTGGCATCAGCGTCATCATTGCCAACGGAAAGAGAGACGACATCCTGGTTAAACTTATGAACGACAGGGCGAATACCCCCTGCACAGAATTCTTATGTTAGAAGAAATATTCCAAGCATCGAGGGATGCAAGCATCGACCTTGCAATGCTCGACAACGACACCATCAACAAGGTGTTGCTGGCTGTGGCTGATAAGGCCATTCAAGAAACCGATTCCATTCTGGCTGCCAATGCCAAAGACCTCAGCCGTATGGATCCTGCGAACCCCATGTACGACCGTCTGAAACTGACGAAGGAGCGCATCGAGGGCATCGCTGGTGACACACGCAATGTGGCTACCCTGCCTTCTCCCCTGGGCAAGGTGCTGAAACATTCAACCCTGCCTAACGGACTCGACCTCAAGCGTGTGAGTGTGCCTTTTGGTGTTATAGGCATCGTCTATGAGGCACGTCCTAATGTGACGTTCGATGTGTTCTCACTCTGTCTGAAGGCTGGTAGCGCTTGTATTCTGAAGGGTGGTAAGGATGCTGACGACAGCAATCGTGCCATTGTCGGCCTGATTCAATCTGTGTTGAAGGACTTCGGCATCAACAAGAATTCCATCACCCTCCTGCCAGCCACCCACGAAGCGACAGGTGCCCTTCTGCATGCTAACGGCTATGTGGATTTGGTGATTCCTCGTGGTAGCAAGCGTCTCATTGACTTTGTGCGTCAAGAGGCTTCTGTTCCAGTCATCGAGACGGGTGCTGGTGTGTGTCATGCTTACTTCGACAAGGATGGTGACACAGAGAAGGGTGCACGCATCATCAACAATGCCAAGACGCGTCGTGTGAGTGTGTGCAACGCCCTCGACTGCACCTTGATTCATGTAGATCGCTTGGCTGACCTCTCTGCAATCTGCGAACCTCTGAAAGCCAGCAATGTGCTCATCTATGCTGATGAACCAGCGATGGCAGTTCTCCAAGGAAATTACCCTGCTGAATTGCTCAAGCCTTCGACAGAAGAGAGTTATGGTACAGAGTTCCAGGCCTACACGATGGCGATCAAGACCGTTGCCTCAGCAGATGAGGCTATTCGCCATATCCGTCGTTTCGGTTCAGGACACTCAGAGTGTATCATCACAGAGAATCGTGCCACAGCCGACCAGTTCATGGCGCAGGTGGATGCAGCTTGTGTCTATCACAACGTGCCCACCTCGTTCACCGATGGCGCACAATTCGGCTTGGGTGCAGAAATAGGTATCTCCACCCAGAAACTCCACGCTCGTGGTCCTATGGCATTGGAAGAAATCTGCACGTACAAGTGGTTGATTGAAGGTGATGGTCAAGTAAGACCCAAATAATTACTTCACCTCCTCAAACTCCACATACGTTCCTTCATTCTGCTCAAACATCTTGCCAGATGATTGGGCAGATTTTTTTGTTGCCTTCTCTTTATTAGTATATGTACGCGAGGACTTGCCCGATGATGACGATTTGGCAGAACCACCCTGCGCATTTTTGGCACCCTTTCCTGAGAAAAGGCGATAAATGGCACGCAAATTGCCAAATCCACCCACCAATCGGCTCACCAGAAACAAGCCGAGGATGATGAAAATGAATGCAATGAAAAGTATAGTGAATAAGGCTGTTAAGAATGCTGACATATCCGTGCAGTCGTTTTAGAATAAGAGAGTTCGTTCCCCCTTACTCCTCATCTTTAGGCAAATATGATGCCACGATTGACAACACGACATAAAGTCCGATGCTGACAGCTGCACCACGTGACAAACCAATCCAGATACCCTCTTCACAGATGATTGCGCTTAGAATGAGGATAAGGTCAGCCAACACCACAAAGATGATTTTCATCTTTTCAGTGAAGCCCTTTGACCATGAAAGACGACCCTTGAACGCAAACATCGGCACCTCGCATACCAGCAGCCAACAGAACAGAATCATGAACAGGAAGAGGAACAAGGCATTGAAACGAGGACTGGTCAGCCAAGCCTCACAGCTGGAAATCAATGCGCCCCAGAAAATGGCATTGGCTGGAGTCGGCATACCAATGAACTCCGTATGCTGACGCTCGTCAAGATTGAACTTTGCCAGGCGGACAGCAGAGAAGGCCGCCATCAGGAAAGCCGTGAAAGGCATCACGTGGAAGAAAAACTCGTTGCCCATGAACGATGGATATGCCACATGATTGAACAGCGTGAAAATCATCGCAGAAGGAGCCACACCAAAGGTCACGCAGTCAGCCAGCGAATCCAGTTCCAACCCCAACTTGCCACTCACACCCAATGCGCGTGCAATCCTCCCATCGAAAAAATCGAAGAAGGCACCCAGCAGAATGAAAATAAAGGCATCTTGATAACCGTGGTGAAAGGCACTATAAGTTGCGATACATCCACAGATGAGGTTGCAACAGGTAATGATATTAGGTATATGCTTTTTCATTATTCTTGATTATTTCAGTCGCGCAATCAACGTCTCATCGCCTACAGTCGCCTGTCCCATCTTCACCAGCACCTCTGAATCCAAGGGCAGATATACATCCACACGACTACCAAACTTGATGAAGCCCATGTGATCGTCGATGAAACATTCCTCACCCTCCTTTGGATACGTCACGATGCGACGAGCCAACGCACCTGCAATCTGACGTGCCATCACCTCCACACCATGAGGCGTGCGAATCACTACCATCGAACGCTCGTTCTCCGTGCTCGCCTTGGGCAAGTATGCTTTCAGATAATTACCGTCCTGATGCCCCACCTTCACCACCGTTCCATCACATGGAATCCAGTTCGCGTGTACATTAGTAAGACTCATGAAAATGGAAATCATCAGTCGCTTGTCGTGGAAATACTCTGTCTCCTCCACTTCCTCAATCACCACAATGTGACCATCCGCAGGAGCCACCACCGACTTGTTCGTCGGACCATTGAACATGCGAATCGGACAACGGAAGAAGTTCAGCAAGATGCCATACACCACCAGCACAATGGCGATGATGATGTACGAACCCCAGAACAGCGAATCCTTGGCGAACCATGCCAAACAAATAATGAGGGCACCCAAGCAACCTGCATAGAGCAACGAGTGCTTGCCCTCATGGTGAAGACGGATCTTATTCCTGCGTTTATTATGTATCAGTGGTTTCTCTTTCGACATGCCAAATTATCTTAAC
>JAGAAZ010000011.1 GCA_017614895.1 Bacteroidaceae bacterium
AGCACATGTACCCTGCTCAAGAGCTTCCTGAGCAGCTTTCACCTGAGGCGCCAATGCCTCAATCGCTCCTGCCTTCACAAACGAGGCAGCTTTTGTAATGTCAATTTTCATAGTTATATGGTTTTTAAGTTTTTGATTTTTATCTCAACGAATCACTCAATATCTTGATCTCCACCATCGGAGAAATCTTCTCGTAGAGGATGTTATAGACAGCATCCAGAATCGGCATGTTCACATGATAACGCTTGTTGAGAATCTTCATACAGTTGGTGCCATAATAGCCCTCAGCAATCATCTCCATTTCCAACTGAGCCGTCTTAACCGAATAGCCCTGACCGATCATCGTACCAAACACACGGTTACGGGAGAAGTTGGAGTACATGGTCACCAGCAGGTCTCCCAGATAAGCGGAATCACTCACATGGCGGTCTTCTGGCTGAACAGCCTTGAGGAATCGCTTCATCTCCTGCAGGGCATTGGAAACCAGCACCGCCTGGAAGTTATCACCCCACTTCAGACCATGACAGATACCTGCTGCAATGGCATACACATTCTTCAAGACGGATGAATATTCAATTCCCTCAATATCAGGAGAAACGTTGGTCTTCACATACTTGTTGGCAAACAAATCCGCAATCACCTGAGCATTCTCCAAATCACGGCATCCAACAGTCAGGTAACACAAACGATCCAGCGCCACTTCCTCAGCATGGCTGGGACCTCCAATACAAGCCACCTGTTCTTCTGGTACATTGTACTGACGTTCAAAGTAGCGGCTCACCGTCAGGCTTTCCTCTGGAACAATACCCTTGATGGCTGTCACAATCATCTTCTCACGCATGTTAGCCTTCAACTTCTTCAAATGACTCTTGATGTAAGGTGAAGGAATGACGAAGATGAGGGTGTCATTGTTTTTCACCACCTCGTTAATGTCGCTGGAGAAGGTGATTCTGTCCACATCAAAATGAACACCTGTCAGGTAGGCAGGATTGTGGTGCATCCGTTTGAAGTCCTCAATACGGTCATCCCTACGCATGTACCACGTTATCTTTTCTTCGTGGTGCATGATAATCTTCGCGATAGCTGTTGCCCAGCTACCACCTCCCAAGACTGCCACCCTGCCACAAGATTGAAACTGCATATTATTAAGATTTTAAGAATTGAAAGATTGAAGAATTGAAGTTTGGGCTAACGCGATGTGCACAAGCCGCATGGAATTCAATTTTTCAATTCTTCAATTTTTCAATTATCTTAGAAAGCTCGTCAACTGACGGTTTCTGAATGTCCAACTTGTATTTCTTCAGCACTTCACCAATCTGCTGCTGAATCTTCTGTGCATTGCCACCTTCAAGGTCGCTCACGAGGTTGTAACCCACCTTGTAGAGCACAGGAACGATGTCCTCAGAGAAGCCGAGTTCCACAAACTTGTCCACACCATCACGAGGAGCCTTTTTCTCTGGCTTCATGGTTGGGAAGAGCAATACTTCCTGAATGGTGGGCTGACCTGTCATCAATATAGCCAGACGGTCAATACCAATACCGATACCTGATGTAGGAGGCATACCATACTGGAGCGCACGGAGGAAGTCGTGGTCAATCACCATTGCCTCATCATCACCCTTATCTGCCAACTTCATCTGTTCCACAAAACGTTCTTCCTGGTCAATCGGGTCATTCAGCTCAGAGTAAGCATTTGCCAGCTCCTTACCATTGACCATCAACTCGAAACGCTCAGTCAAACCAGCCTTTGAACGGTGCATCTTGGTGAGTGGTGACATTTCCACAGGATAGTCGGTGATGAAGGTTGGCTGGATGAAGGAGCCTTCGCAGAACTCACCAAAGAGTTCGTCAATGAGCTTACCCTTACCCATCGTCTCATCCACTTCCATACCCTTCTCCTTACAGAAGGCACGGATTTCCTCTTCCGACTTACCCTCACAGTCAAAACCCGTCTTTTCCTTGATAGCATCCAAGATAGGCAGACGGCGATAAGGAGCCTTGAAGCTGACCACATTGTCACCAATCTTCACATCGGTTGTGCCATTCACAGCCATACAAATCTTCTCCAACAGCTGCTCCGTGAACGTCATCATCCAGTTATAGTCCTTATAAGCCACATACAGCTCCATGCAAGTGAACTCTGGGTTGTGGCTTCTGTCCATACCCTCATTGCGGAAGTTACGGCCAATCTCATATACACCTTCGAAACCACCTACAATCAGACGCTTCAGGTACAGCTCTGTGGCAATACGAAGATAGAGATCCACATTCAAGGCATTGTGGTGGGTGATGAATGGACGAGCCGTCGCACCACCTGCAATCTGCTGAAGGATAGGAGTTTCCACCTCCGTGAAACCTGCCTCATCAAATACCTGACGCATGGTGCGGAGAATGGTGGCACGCTTCAGGAATGTGTCCTTCACTCCATTATTAACAATCAGATCCACATAACGCTGACGGTATCTCAGTTCTGGGTCTTCAAAAGCATCAAACACCTGACCATCCTTCTCCTTCACCACTGGCAGCGGCTTCAAACTCTTTGCCAACACGGTGAGAGACTTGGCATGAACACTGATTTCTCCAGTCTGAGTACGGAAAACAAAACCCTTCACACCAATGAAGTCACCCAAATCGAGCAACTTCTTAAACACCACATTATATAAATCCTTGTTCTCCTCTGGGCAGATGTCATCACGGGTGACATACACCTGAATCCTGCCCTTGGAATCCTGCAACTCCACAAAACTTGCCTTACCCATCACACGACGGCTCATCATGCGACCAGCAATGCAAACCTCTCTCAGTGGCTCTGTAGGGTTACCCTCAGCATCCACCTCGGGGTCTTTGAAGTTAGCTATAATTTCAGTTGAAAATGCGTCAGTTGGATATTCTGCTGCTGGATATGGATTAATGCCCATATCCTTCAATGCCTGGAGATTCACACGGCGGTTCATCTCCTGTTCCGAAAGTTCAAGTACGTTCATATTTTCTTTCTACTATATATAATTGTGTGCAAAGGTAGTGCAAATCGAGCGAAATACCAAAGGAAAACTCCTTTTTCTTTATATTTCCGAGATGCAGCCTACTTTCGGCGTAGCCAACGGTACGAATAACCAAATATATTTTGTAACTTTGCACCACAAAAGCAGAAACTGATGAGATTTGTTATCATTATATGGTGTTTACTCTCAAGTCTAACAGCGTATTGTCAGTCGGTTGTCACTGACACCCTTGTTGACGATAAAGCTCAGACAAAGCATTGGGGGTATGAGACAGAATTTCAGGCTGGAAGGGTACTGATTTTGGACAAATACCAGAAAGCCTACATGATCAGCAAATCGGACTACTCAGCAGCCTTCAAGTTCAACCATGTGAGTCTGCCTTCAGACAGCGATGCCTTTGCCTACGACTACCACTACCCCACCTTCTCCATCGTGGGGAAGTTCAGCAAGAACAATGGCGCCACCATGCATCGAAATGAAGATTATCCTCATTGGGATGGCATGAGTGATGACTATTATGAACTGGCTCCCTACAACACCCATCTGGGCAACTCTTTTGCCGTCTTTGGCTCCTTCTCCTACCCTCTCTATCGGGGAAACCATTGGGAATTTGACCTTTGCGCCAACTTAGGTCTGGCATACTCTGCCAGCAAATATGACAAGCAAACCAGCGTGGACAACGACATGATTGGTTCCAAAGTGTTGTTTTACGCAGGAGGAGCGATGAATGCCACCTATCGCTTTGCTCCTTCATGGGGTATTAAAGCTGGATTGGATTATTGGCACATCAGTAATGGAAGCACCCGTCAACCCAACCGCAGTGCCAATATCTGTGGTCCAACCATCGGTGTGATCTATTACCCATATTATGAGACTATATACAAGGAACGACTGACTTATACGCCTCCTAAGTTCAAGCCCTACTGGTATCTGAATTTCAAGGGTGGCATAGGCATGAAAACCTGTATGGAAGATTGGGAACGCACACAATACCAAATCACCAAAGACCATTCTGACTGGAGAACAGAGGATTTCACCCTCTATTCTGTGGCATCCTTCCAAGCTGATGCCATGTATCGCTATGCAAGAATCGGAGCCATCGGTGGTGGCATCGACATTCAATACAATTCCTGTTATGCCCATATCCGAAACATAGATACAGAGAAAGGCATTGACTGTCAGCATAATCCCTGGATAATAGCTGTGGACGCAAAACACACGCTTTTCTATGGCAATGTATCGCTGGCATTGGGTGGAGGTGTCTATCTGTATAAGCATTTAGGAGATTATTCCAATCGTAAAGACCCGTTCTTCTTTAATCGGATAGGCGTTCATTACACCATTCCCCAATTACACAATCTGACAGCAGGAATCGAGGTGAAAGCGCACCTGACCAAAGCCGACTTCGCAGAATTAGTTATTAGCTGGCCGATCAGACTAAAGGCAGAAACTATCTCCCAATAAGTAAATATTTAAGAAAAAAGTCGTACCTTTGCACCAATTTTTAAGGTATAAAAGAATTATGGAAGGAAATAGCATCGATACCGTCAATAGCATCGGAACAGGAAGAGACATCATATCGGAACTGAGCAATCTGGATTTCAGCAAGATTGCTTGGAGTGACGTGATTGGCTATGTGACACAGTTCGGGAAAAACGTATTACTGGCGATTGTCGTTTTTATTATCGGACGATTCATCATCAAATATACCATCAAGGCATTAAGAAAGGTCACTCAAAAACGGAATGTGGAAGCCTCGCTGACGTCGTTTCTGAATAGCCTCGTGTCCATCTCACTGAATGTCTTATTGGCCATCATCATCATCGGCATCCTGGGCATTGATACCAGTTCCTTCTTGGCTGTGTTCGCTTCAGCAGGTATCGCCATCGGTATGGCATTGAGTGGCACCTTGCAGAACTTTGCAGGAGGAGTACTCATCTTGTTACTGAAACCCTACAAGGTGGGTGATTTCATTGAAGCACAAGGATTTGCTGGAACTGTGAGGGAGATTCAGATATTCAACACAGTAATGGCCACCCTTGACAACCAAACCATCATTATCCCCAATGGTCCTTTGGCAACAGGAAGTCTGAAGAACTCCACGAAAGCACCTACCAGACGTGTGGATATTGATGTGGAAGTGGCGTATGGTACAGACCCTGATGCTGTACGCCAGGTGTTGATGGGCATCATTGATGGTGATGAGCGTATCATGAGAAGTGGCGTGTTCGCACCTTACATCCCCATGACCAATATGGGCAAAAGCAGCATCATCTTCCAGATGCGTATTTGGGCAAAAGCTGCCGATTTCTGGGATGTCAAGTTTGACACGACTGAAAAAATCTATCGTGAACTGGTGAAAGCTGGCATTGAGATTCCCTTCCAGCAAATGGATATTCACATTAAGAAATAAAAGGAATGGCTATTCACAACATCATATTTGACTTGGGAGGGGTGTTATTGGACATTGATCTCAATTACTGCATGCGTCAGATGCAGGCATTAGGAATTGACATCGAAGCTTTTGAAAAGAAGGGAATGCAAACACCTATAGGCACCAAAGCGGCAGTGTTGGGAGAAGGCATTGTGGCAAACGGAGCCATGCACCTCTATCAAACGGGTGACATCACCACAGAGGCGTTTCTGGAAGGTGTCAGGAAATACTGCAAGGAGGGCACCACGAGAGAACAGGTCTTGGAAGCTTGGAACTCTTGTTGCATCGCCATTCCTTCCTACCGACTGGACAAATTGAGAGCATTGAAGCAACAGGGTTACACCATTTGCATGTTGTCCAACACCAACGAAGCGCATTGGCAGAAGATTGTGGAGAAATGTTTTGGAGGTCAAGCAATGGTAGATGAATTGTTTGACCACGTCTTCCTTTCCCAAGAGATGCACATGGCGAAGCCCAATGATGATATTTATCAGGAAGTACTCCGTCAAATCAACGCAAAAGCTGATGAGTGCCTCTTCCTCGACGATTCTTCAGCCAACCTCGAGGCTGCAGCAGCTTTGGGTTTCCACACCTTACACGTTGACACCTCAAAGACACAAAATGGAATGGTCGTCGCCCCACCCTCTACGGATTGGACAACGACCATTGAATCATTTCTATAATCCCAATTGACTACTGGAACTGCCACCAATCGAAGTTGAACGTGCCGTTCAAATTCTCGAAGTGCAGATAGAGGTCGTGAACACCCTTCACGTTCTCCACCTTACCATTGACCATGCTGAACTTCTCATCGCCACCTGTAGCCTTCACTGCCACACGACCAATCTCCTGTCCTTCGATGCCATCAATAGTGAGCACAATGTTACCACTACCCTTGGCTGATGCCACACTTGCCAAGAACTTCTTCGCACCAGCACTACCAAAGTCAACACCCTTCACACGGATATATTCACCCTCATCGATGTCAGTCACATAGAGGTTCTTACGTCCTGGTGAGTAAGGCATATCCTTCACGATACCCGTATTCTTGATACCTACTTTGCAAGTCTTCAAACCATAGCCCCAGTTCATGGTCTCAGCTTCCACACGCTTGTAAGGATTGAGGCTGTGGAGCTGCTTCATTGGATCTTCGTCCAGCCAGTAAGGAATCTCCTGAATAGTGCCATTGGCATTGTAAGTGATTTCCTTGGCACTCACCGAACGACGCTCATGGTGCTCCCATGTGTCGATGTGCATAATGTCATAGTTCTGACCAAACACATAGCTATTGCCCTTATAGTCGCAGATGCCAGGATGGTTACCACGGTCACGCTCCGTAGGACGCATGATGTAACCCATTTCCTTCCAAGGACCCAGCGGATTGTCGCTCATCGCATAACCCAGCGCCTCAGGACAGCAAGTGGAAGCGAATGCCATATAGTAATGTCCGTTGCGCTTGTAGAACCAGGGTCCCTCCTGATAGTGCTGGATAGCCCAGTTGGCTTTCTCCTGCCAAGACACACGGAGGTTAATCTTGGAGCCCTCCTCCTTCACGGGACGCATCATGCCGTCTTTCTGATTGAGCACATAGATGTCACCCTTCGTGGAGATCATGTCCTCATTGAGTTTGACACAATAAGCATGAGGGTTGCCCCAGAACATCCAAGCCTGACCGTCGTCATCGATAAACACAGATGGGTCGATGTCATCCCAATGCTCCTGTTGCCATACGAGTGGCTTTCCGAGTGGGTCTTTGAAGGGACCGTAGGGAGAATCAGCCACCAACACGCCGATACCATGTCCGTGCAGCGGTGCATAGAGATAGAACTTACCATTACGTTCCACTGTCTGGATAGCCCAAGCACCATTTTCACGGCTGCGCCATTCGAAGTCACGAAGGGATGCTACAGCACCATGTTCTGTCCAGTTCACCATGTCTGTGGTTGACCAAAGCAGCCAGTCGTACATATAGAAACCTGCTGAGTTGCGCTCGTTGGGGTCGTGGATGTCCTCTGGATGAGAGTCGTGAGAAGTATAAAGGAACAGCGTGTCGCCCACCACGATGGGTGATGGGTCTGCTGTATATTTCGTGGTGAAGATTGGCATGTTGCACTCCTCGATGCCACGGAACTGCCACCAGTCGAAGTTGCATACCTGCACACCCATGCGACCACGGAACACGAAGTAGAGGTCGTGAACGCCAGCCACAGGAACGCGGATGTCAACCACTTCCTGCTGCCATTTCTCCCAACCACCGGTGTGAGGCACTTCGAGACGTGCGATGGTCTTACCGTTCAGGCTGTCGATGCGCACTTCGATGGCACCACCTCTAAGGGCACTTGCCACACTGGCGGTGAAGGTGCGAGGCACTTTCTTGCCGAAGTTCACAGCCTGCACCTTGATGTAGTCGTCACCATGCGCTTTGTCAAGAAGATGCTTAGGGTCGCCAGCATGAGCAGCAGAGATATACACACCCGTCTCGTCGTTCCATTGGCTCTTGACACCACGAGAGAAAGCCATCGTCTCGGCTTCCACACGCTCATAAGGATTCAGTGTGGCGATAGGTTCTACACCCTTGTCTGTGGGCTGGATGGTTGGGAACGTGCCGTCAGGATTGAACTTGAACTCCTCCACAGATACGCTACGACCAAAACCGCCACCGCCAGGGAGTTTGCCCGTATGGTAAAAGAAGTAGTCGTGACCTTTGAAACGCTCATATCCGCAGTGGTTGGTGAAGGAACCTGTGCCACCTTCCGGCATGATGGTTCCCTTGTAAGTCCAAGGACCTGTAGGGGATGGAGCCTCGGAATAAGCAATGTGCTCTGGCACACCACCTGCAGCATAAAGGAGATAATATCCCTTGGCGCCCTTCTTGGCATCACCCATCTGAGGCTTCTTCATAATCCAAGGACCTTCTGTGTAGGTGTCCTTATATTTCTTGGTTCTGTCACGCTTTGCCATATCTGGAGCGCCAAAACCCTCCTCGGTCATCTCCAGGTTGAACACTTCGCCAGCAAGGCTGATCATGTCCTCGTTCAGCTTCACGCAATAGACACGGGGATTGCCCCAGTAGAGCCAAGCCTGACCGTCGTCGTCGATGAACACGGTCGGGTCGATGTGATCCCAGCTGCCATTTTCATAGAGGGGTTTGCCGATAGCATCGCGGAATGGTCCCGTCGGACTGTCTGCCACTGCCACACCAATCGCCATACCGCCAGACAGACGCGAATGAGCGCAGATGTACCAGTAAAATTTGCCGTTGCGCTCGATGCACTGGCTTGCCCATGCACGGTCGTCAGCCCAACTGAAGCTTTCCAGCGCAAGAGGGCTTCCGTGGTCAGTCCAGTTCACCATGTCGGCAGAACTGTACACACGCCACTCCTGCATCCAGAAGAAGTCGGCATTGTCTTCATCATGACCCGTATAGACATAGATTCTGTCGCCATGCACCATAGGGGCAGGGTCACTGGTACACCAGGTTTGTACGAAAGGATTCTGTGCCGATGCTTGCAGGGCAATGAGCGACGCCCCGCAAACAGCACCTAAATAACGAAAAATTTTTCTCATTGATGTTTGTTGATTAGTTTTTAGTCTTGGTTTCATTTTTGTTTGCAAAGGTATCGCTTTCCGCCCGAAAAGCCTTTATATCATGTTACCTATCCTTTCATTTTCGTTACTTTCACCCAGAAAAAGGGCGAAAAAAAGGGAAATATGGGGCTGTATCCTGCAAAAAAATCCCACGGCTCACTCCCAACTCCCAACTTTTCTTTATCTTTGCACACGAAAATCTTACCTATTTTAATTTATTTACCAAATTATGAGAACTATCTGTTTAACAGTTGCGCTTGCTCTCGTTGCGTGTCTTGGCTATGCTCAGGACAAAAAAGGAGAGGTCACCAGTTTTTATGAGAAGAACACCGTCCTGAACTACAACGACGGTCAGAGCTTGGCTGGAGAGATTCAGCAGCCCACGAAGTTCGACCCCAACTTCCACATCTACCTCTGCTTCGGTCAGTCGAACATGGAAGGTAATGCCCGCATCGAACCTCAGGACCGCGAGAACCTCAACACCCGCTTCAAGATGATGGCAGCTGTCGATTTCAAGCGCACAGGCCGTGAGAAGGGCAAATGGTATGTGGCTGTTCCCCCACTCTGCCGCGAGAACAACGGTCTCACCCCTGCCGACTACTTCGGTCGCACGATGGTCGAGAAGACTCCTGACAACATCAGCATCGGTGTCATCAACGTCGCTATCGGCGGATGCAGCATCGACCTCTTCGACGAGGACAAGTCACAGGCATACATCGCCAAGTCAGCTGGCTGGCTCCAGAACTTCTGCAAGGAATACGACAACCATCCTTACCAGCGTCTCATCGAGATGGCAAAGCTGGCGCAGAAGCACGGCGTCATCAAGGGCATTCTGCTCCATCAGGGCTGCACCGACAACGGACAGCAGGACTGGCCACAGCGCGTAAAAGTCATCTACGAACGTATGCTCAACGACCTCGGTCTCGAGGCTGAAGCATGCCCACTGCTCGTCGGCGAACTCATGTCGCAGCAGGAGAACGGTGCCTGTGAGCTCCACAACACCGTCATCGCCACCATGCCACTCGTCATCCCAACCTCATACGTCGTTCCATCCCTCGGATGCAAGGGCAACTTCGACCATCTCCACTTCACTGCCGACGGCTATCGCGAGCTCGGTCGCCGCTATGCAGAAGTGATGCTCCGTGCCGAGAAAATCAGCGATGCACTCTGCGCAGGAAAGAAAGGCAAGAAGGCCAAGAAATAAAGCAAGGAACCAAAGCATACACAAAAGGAGCACCCGACCATCGGATGCTCCTTTCTCTTTTTTAATCACCGTCGGGGTCGTCGACCAGCACGCCGTTGCCGCCAGTGTTCTCACCTCCTCCGTTGTCACCTCCTCCGTTGTCACCTCCACCGTTGTCTCCTCCACCATTGTCATCACCACCACCATTCTCGGTGCCGCCGCCGTTGTCGCCGCCTTCACCGCCTTCCTCAGGTGTCGTGCCGCCCTGCTCAGAGCCACCACCCTGCTGAGAGGATGAGCTGGAAGAGCTGCCGCCACCGCCTGACATGGCGTGCTGGCGTATGTAGTCGATGTTCCTGTTCAGTCGGTTGATGAGCAGGGCGAAGGCCTGAGGCTCGTCGCTCACCACAGCGAAGGAGTTGAGCAGGAGGATGAGGGTGCGGTACTCGGGATAGAGGGCTTCACGCGCCTTCTTCACTGCCTGAGCCTCGGGAGCCGCGTCGTTGCGGGCGGTCATCTGCTGGCGGAGTTCCACCTCGATGGCAGCCAGACGGGTCATGACGGCGGTCAGTCCCAGCGTCGCGGCATCGGCCTGGAGCGACGGGGTGGCATTCCATTCGCCGCAGAGCTGTTCCACCTTCGACCACTCCGAAATCATGTTCTCCGTCGGGTCGATGCGGTGCTTGCGCACGAACTCATAGAAGCGGTTGGCAGCCGCCTTCTTCTCCGTGTCGAAGTCCATGCGGCGATAGGCATCCACCATGCCCTTCACGCCATAGATGAGTTGGTCGCCCTCCGCGTCGAGGCTGGCGATGGTCGCCGTCTCCTCCGCCTTCAGCTGCTGGGCGTAGGCATCGTCGAGTGCAGTGTAGCGGCCTCGATAACTCTCCAACTGGCGGGCCAGCTTGGCTGGTGCCGGATTCTGCTGGGTGAAAAACTCGTCGAATTGGTCGAGCGTGTACTTGCCCACGCTGATGCACACGGCGTTGGTCGTGCGGTTGAGTGCCAATTCTTGCACTAAGTTGGGAATCTGTTCCATAATGGTTTTGTTTTAAGTTAGTAAAAAAATGGCCCATTTTAGGGCGTTTCAGCGTCGAAATGTTAAAATCCGAATGGTTCGTGTAGGGGGTACAAGACCCTCCCGACGGTGTCGGGAACCCCTTGTAGGGGGTACAAACCCTTCTCAGCATCGTCGGGAGGTTCTTGTGGGGGGTACAAAGCCTTCTCAGCATCGTCAGGAGGCTTTTGTAGGGGGTACAAACTCTTCTCAGCATCGTCGGGAGGCTTTTGCTGGGGGCACAAAACCTTCCCGACGACGTTTTGCCAGCCTGATGGCTATTCGTAGGTCAGCGTGAGTGTGAAGTTCCAGCCTTCCACTGTGCCTTCTGCCGTGGTGGCCTCTGCGTGGTATGGATCGGGCATGTAGAAGAAGCGCTTCTTGCCATATCCAGAGGTTTCTCCGCCCCAATAGGTTCTGAATTCCACCACTTTGGATTTTCCTTCCTTGATGTATTGGGGTTTGCTGTTTCCTGGAATGTTCCGCAGATCCAGGTCAATTGTCCTTATCTCTTCACAAGCCCCGATGTTTCCGTTCGAAGGATTGCTGAAGGATCCCTTGCTTTCATAATTGAAGCGGTATTTGCCCTCCTCTATCACGAATCCGCCACTTTTGTCGAGGCCGATGGTCAGCGAGAGATTGATCTCCTGCGTGTTGTTGGCGCCCAAACGAGCCGCTTCTTCGATGCCTTCCAAGTCCTCTGCGGGAAAGGCGAATTTCTGCTGGATGTCCACCAGATACTTACCGCCAGTCACCTTGGTGGTGATGGTCTGGCTGGCAGGAGTGCTATAATGCGTGTTCAGCGACGAGCCGCTGATGCTTGTCCATTTCATCAAATCAGGTCGGGCTTCCTGGTCAACCTCTGGCCAAGGAATGCTGTCATGGGAGGCGTGGACGGAAAAAACATCCACCTTCAGCTTGGCAAAGTCGGCAGGTATTCCTTCTCCCGGCATTTGCACGGCTAAGATGGTGTCACGCTTGTACTTAATATCATCATCACCCCGTTGAAAAGGATCTATTCCTTTCACGATGAACCAGAAATAAAGGGTGTCTTGCGAATCATTGGGAGCAGCCTCCATTTCATAAACGATGCGGTTCGACTCATCTTTCTTCCGATATTCTGAAAGGGTGAAATGGCCCTCATAACCCTCATCACCCATGTAACTCCAGCTGTGTTCAAAAAAAGTGGATTCCAGATAAAACTTCAGAGTGCCTCCCTCAGCTGGAAATTCGAGTATCCGAGGAGATATTACCAATTTGGCATCAGGCGACGTGTCTTCTACTTCTCTAGGATCATCATCTGCTCCACAAGAATGAAGCATGAAGCCCGCTGTCAGCAGCACGGCGGTCTGCAACAGCATAAACAGGTTCTTCTTTCTCATAAAGGTAAAGGGGGGTAAAGGGTTAATAACTTATTTTCGAGTCTCGCGGACAAAGGTACAATCTTTTCGCAACACCTCCAAACATTTCCCCAACTTTTTTCTTTTTTATCTCAACCGGTTCTGCATAAAATGTCTCCTTACATATATAAAATAGAAGAGCACGCCGAGCAGGTTGACCACAAAGGCGAACCAGAAGGCGGTGGAGTAGCCCGTGTGGTGAATCGCCATTCCACCGAAGACAACGCCGAGTCCCATGCCGATGTCCCAGCAGGTGAGTTGGGACGAGTTCGCCGTGCCACGCTTGTTGTTGGGTGCCAAGTTGATGAACATCGTCTGCATCCCGGGCCAGATGTGTCCGTTGCCCAGACCGATGATGATGGCAGCACCATAGTATCCGATGGGATTCTTCAGCAGAGCGAAGAGCAGATAGCCGAACACGCTGATGAGGATGCCGTGGTTCACATTCTCCACCACCTTCCCCTTTCGGAGCGAACGGGCGCCAATCAGACGCGACATGATCAGACCTGCACAAAGCACCGCAAACCATGCGCCCGTGCCTGCCGTCATGCCCAGTTCCTCCTTTCCGTAGATAGCGAGATAGGTGGCGAGCACACCGTATGACAGTCCCACGCACACCATCACCAGTCCCTCACTCCAGCCTTTCACGAGGAAGAAGCGGTCGAACGACAGCGGATCCTTGTTCGGCACAATCTCCTTCGTCGGGAAATGGACCGTCGCGTTGATGGCCAGTCCGATGCCACCTGCCAGCAGGGCGATGAGGAAGATGACATTGTAGTTGCCAATGGAGTCATAAATCATCAGTCCCACGGTTGGTGCCATGCTCGTCGCCAAATTGTTCGACAGACCGTAATAGCCGATACCCTCAGCCCGACGTGATGACGGCAGTACATCAATCGCACTCGTGCTGTTCGCCACCGTCACCGCCCCCATCGGTGCCCCATGAGCCGTGCGGATGATGGCGAAGAGCGTCATCGTGCCAGCTATCAGATAGCCTGCAAACAGCGCAAAGAACAGGAAATAGCACGTCAGCAGCACCACCTTCCGCGAAAAACTGTCCACCAGATACCCCGCAATGGGCCGAGCCAGCAGTGCCGTCAATGTGTAGCCCGACAACACAAACCCAATCGTGTCCTTATCCGCCTCAAACGTCTCGCTCAGATACAGCGGCAGCAGGGGCGTCACCACCATGAACGAAAAGAAGATCATGAAGTTCGCCATCCACACCTTCACGTAATTCGCATTCCAAAGTCTTTCTTTTTCCATAAATTTATGCAAAGTTACAGATATTTTTCTTACCTTTGCCACATCAATCCATAAAAAGGAGGATTTTTATGAAGAAATTACTTTTATTATTGGCTCTGGGCATGGCGACGTTATCGATGAATGCCCAAGATTTGAGGAACGGCAACAACTCGACCATCGGGAAGATTGAGTCGGATGGCACAGTAAGGAACTCGAGTAACTCGACCATCGGAAAGATCGAGAAGGACGGCACCATCAGGAATGCCAACAACTCGAGCATCGGAAAGATTGACTCGAGCGGCACCATCCGAGATGCCAACAACTCGAGCATCGGAAAGGTGGAGAGTGACGGCACCGTGAGGAACGGCAGCAACTCGACCATCGGAAAGATTGAAAAGGACGGCACAGTGAGGAATGCCAACAATTCCACCATCGGCTATGCGAAGGGGGTTCCTGTCAAGTACGCTGCCGTGTTCTTCTTCTTCGATTTCTTTAAGAAGTAGAGGTAAGGATGACGAGAATAAAAAAGCGAGGCACTTGGTGGTGTCTCGCTTTTCTTATATTTATATATAAATGTGTATTTATTTCTCTTCTCCGATAATCTTCCAGATTCCTGCTGCGATGGCTGCGCCAGCAAATGGACCTACGATGAACACCCAGAGGTCGCTGATAGCCTGACCACCTTCGAAGATAGCTGGACCGATGGAACGAGCTGGGTTGACAGATGTGCCCGTGTAGTGGATACCCACGAGGTGGATGAGAATGAGTGAGAGACCAATAGCGAGACCAGCGAAGTTGCCAGCACCCTTCTTATCGTCAGTGGAACCGAGCACTACAAGCACGAAGATGCAAGTGAGAACGATTTCAGCAATGAGACCCACCACGACACCGTGGTCGCCACAGCTGTTTGCACCTGTTGTTGTGCCACCAGCCAAAGCCTGGTCGTTAGAAGTCAATGCAAAAAGGATGGCTGCACCGATGATAGCACCGATGACCTGGAAAATCATGTACATGCCGGCATCCTTACCGCTGATACGCTTAGAGATGAGGCAACCAAGTGTGATGGCTGGATTGATATGGCAGCCAGAGATGCCACCGATGGTGTAAGCCATAGCCACGACAGCCAGACCGAATGCGAAGGCTGTACCCACCACTGATGCAGTGTCATAACCACAATTGAGCGATACGGCTGTACCGCAACCGAGAAGTGTAAGAACCATTGTTCCCACCATTTCTGCAAGATACTTTTTCATGTCTTAAATGTTTTTAGAGGTTTGTAATAAGTGATATAAATGAATAATCGGAAGTTAAATTGGGAGTTAAATCGGAAGTTAAAATTATTGTTCCAAATGCTGCAAACCGCCTGTGGCAGGATGGAGTGTCAGCTTGGTGGTTGCGCCCTTGTTGAAGAGCGTGGGGCTGAGCATGTCGATTGTGCCGAACTGGGCGAATGGCAATTCCTGTTCATACACCGTACCCTGCATCGTACTGATAGTAACGTTTGCCATGCTGGGCATATTGTACACAAGCCCTTCTATTTTCCGCTTTGCTGCTTCTTTCGCATCGGGCAGGACAACGGTGTGCTTGTCTTTCACTGAGAGATAATATGGATCGCCTGCCAGATCGTCGGCATCAACGAAACCCAACTTGCGGGAGAAGCGGAACAGCACCTGCTCGTCCAGGTCTTTCGTAGGCATCACAGCGTAGGACTTGGCAGTGTAGGTCGTATCGGCATAGCCCGTGAAGAGTTGCGTAAGCGCCTCCTCTTGACGATTTAATTCATCTAAGACGATTTTGAGCGACGCCCCATCCTGTGGCATTGCCTCCACCTGTCCACGCTTGATGGCATTCTTACTCTCACGGATGTCGAGGATTTCCTGTGCCGTCAGTTCCGCCATCTTGGAGGTGGAAGTGGCAGAGAGAATCTCCTCAGTCAGATATTGACGGGCATCCATCCGATGATTGGTGGTTCGTGTCTTAGGAAGTTCCTGCTCTGGCAGATCCACATGGTTATTCACGGCTACAAGAATGCCGCTGGGAGTCAGCTGCACCATCGGTGCCACCGTTTTGTCCTTCAGCTTGACAGTGTATATTTTCGATGTGTCAGGCACTCCTTCTTGATGTACAGAGAGGTTCGTCATCTTCCAGGTGGTGGAGGGTTCGGGAACCACACCGCTGATATGAAGATAGCGCTCTGCATACTTGGCAAATTCGCCTGGCGTATAGACCACTTTGATGGCCGAAGCATCTATTTTCAGGGCTGTCATTGGCAACATATAATTCACGCCATTGGCAGCAATGCCAGGATTGAACTCCGTCACTTGCGTCTGCGCCATACCGGCAAGCGACATACATAAAGTCAATGCTATGAAGAGGTTTCTTTTCATGCTTTAAGGATTATTTTTCTCTCAACTTTTTGAAAGCCTTAGGCAGATAGTTGACGATGTCGGTGGAAATTAGTCCTTCGTAAGACAGTTCCTCCGCAGCAAGGTCACCTGCCAATCCGTGCAAATAAACGCCCAGTCGCAAAGCAATTTCAGGATCATACGACTGCGCCAACAACGAGAGGATGATGCCGGTCAACACATCACCCGCTCCAGCTGTCGCCATACCTGGATTGCCCGTCGAGTTGAAATAGACATTTCCCTGAGGGGTGACAACGGCAGAATAAGCACCTTTTATCAGAATATAGATACGTTGACGTACTGCCAACTCACGAGTACGCTCCAGTTCCTCATAGGAATTGCGAGTCGTACTAATCAAACCAAACAACTCCTTCTTGTGAGGCGTAAGGATACAACGACGTGGCAACTGATTGATCCAGCCACGATGTGAACCTAATATGTTCAGAGCGTCGGCATCAATCACCATCGGACACTTGGTCATGCTGACCTGCTCGATAAATGCTTGCACCGTATAGGAGGACGTACCAATGCCTGGACCTATTGCCATCGCATCAAACTCGCTGGTGTCGAACGACTGACTGAAACAGTTGGCATCCACATCGATGTTCAACACAGCCTCTGGCACAGACTCCTGCATAATACGTACGTTGCTCTCAGGAGTGCGGATAGTCAACTTACCCAATCCGCTGCGCATACAAGCCCTTGCGCTGAGAATCGCCGCACCAGCCATCCCCTTCTTGCCAGCAATGAGCACAGCATGGCCCATCGTACCCTTGTGGGCAAACTTAGAACGGTTCTTGAGCATCGGCACCATGTCTTTCTTCTCCGTAAAGTGGTAGCAGGTCGCTGTTTCCTCTGTATTCGGGTCAATGATACCGATGTCGAGAATTTCCCATTCACCTACATACTGGTCATTCTCAGGGAAGAAAAAAGCGAGTTTAGGGTATTGAATCGTGTAAGTGTAATTCGCCTTGATGATATGGTTCATCACGTTGTAAGTGTTGTCCTCGCACATCAAACCCGATGGTACATCAATGGAAACCACCGTGGCAGGTGATGCGTTGATATACTTCACCACCGATGCGAAACCACCATTCAGCGGACGGGAAAGCCCCGTTCCAAACAGACCATCAACAACCAAGTCACCCTCCTCCAACTTAGGAGGCGTGAACTGCGAGGTCACCTCCACAAATTCCACATTGCGCACACCCAACATGTTCTGCTTCACATCCTGAAAGTCCACCAGACGCTGTTTGTTGATTTGGCAATCGGGCGAAAGACCATCAGAAGTGTTGAACAGATAGACATAGACTTTATAGCTCGCTTCGCCCAACATACGGGCAATTGCCAGCGCATCACCACCATTGTTTCCAGGGCCGGCAAAGACCTTGATGGGGGTGTCGGACGACCAACATTCACGAATCTTGTCTGCCACTGCACGAGAAGCACGTTCCATCAGATTCGTCGAACTGACAGGCTCATGCTCTATCGTATAGGCATCAACAATCTTTAATTGGGCTGCGGATAGAATCTTCATATTTTACGCTTAAAATCCTATAAAGAATTGCTAACAGAGTTGGGTTTAGTGTGCAAAAATAGTGAATTGATATTAAAAAAACGATGAAAAATGAATAAAATAGTACTTCGAATGATGTTTTTTCACGTTATTCTTCCCGATTTTACCCTCAAATAGTGATTTTTGTGTAACTTTGCATTCAAATTCAAAGTTCACCCATACATCAATGATCACAATTAAGGACAAGCAATTTGTGCCGTTCATTCATCACGACCAAATTGCAGAAAGGGTTGCGACATTGGCTGAGAAACTCAATGCCGACTACAAGGGAAAGAATCCCATCCTCATCGCCATCTTGAACGGTGCTTTCATGTTTGCAGCCGACCTCGTGCGCCACCTCACGTTCGCCCATGAGATTCAGTTTACAAAACTCTCGTCTTACCAGGGCATGGACACCACAGGAACAGTGAATGAGCTGATTGGACTTCCCTCTGACATCAAGGATCGTGACGTCATCGTTGTGGAAGACGTCATTGACACAGGCACAACGATGTACAACCTCCTGCCCAAACTGAAGGAAAAGGGTGCCAAGTCGGTGGAAATCGCTGCCTTGTTGCTGAAGCCAGGAAAACTGCAAGTGCCACTTGACGTGAAGTACTGCGCGATGGAAATCCCCAACGAGTTCATCGTGGGTTATGGACTTGACTACGATGGCTTGGGGCGCAACTACAAGAGCATCTATGTGGTGAAAGAATAACATGAATTAATATATATAAGACCCTAAAAATCATAACATAAACAACAAATGAAGAATATTATCATCTTCGGTGCACCAGGTTCTGGTAAAGGCACCTACAGCGACGAAATCGTAACACGTTACGGCATGGGACACATCTCTACAGGTGATGTGCTCCGTAGTGAAATCAAGAATGGTACAGAACTCGGCAAGATTGCCAAAGGATACATCGACAATGGTCAGCTCATCCCCGATGAACTGATGATTGACATCCTCGCCAAGACTTACGACGAACTGCCAGCAGGCAAAGGCGTCATCTTCGACGGATTCCCACGCACTATCGCACAGGCAGAAGCGCTCAAGAAGATGTTGGCTGAACGCAAGCACGACATGGGCATCATGATTGAACTCATCGTTGACGAAGAAACACTCCTCGCTCGTCTGCTCAACCGTGCCAAGGAACAGGGACGTGCCGACGACAACGAAGAGACTATCAAGAAGCGTTTCGAAGTGTATCACAAGCAAACTGAGCCACTCTCTAAGTGGTTTGAGCAGGAAGGCATCCGCAACACCTTCACTTGGAAAGGTTCCAAGGATGTGATGCTGGGCGAAATCTTCGCATTCCTCGACACACAAAAATAATGGATTCCAACTTCATTGACTACGTAAAAATCTATTGCCGCTCTGGACGTGGTGGACGTGGTTCCACCCACATGCACCGTGCCAAGTATTTGCCTAAGGGTGGTCCCGACGGAGGTAATGGAGGTCGTGGTGGTCACGTCATTCTGCGTGGCAACCGCAACTACTGGACATTGCTTCATCTGCGCTATGACCGCCACATTCAGGCAGAGCATGGCGGCAATGGTTCAAAGAATAAATCGACGGGTAAACAAGGGGCAAACGCCTACATTGAAGTGCCCTGTGGCACAGCTGTGTATGATGCAGAAACGGGCGAATACATCTGCGACGTGACAGAGCACGAGCAGGAGGTGATTCTGCTGAAAGGTGGACGTGGTGGATTGGGCAACTTCAACTTCGCCACCCCCACCAACAAGGCACCCCGCTATGCACAACCAGGTGAACCGATGCAGGAGCGTTCCGTCATTCTCGAACTGAAACTCTTGGCTGACGTGGGTCTTGTGGGTTTCCCCAATGCGGGCAAATCCACCCTCGTCAATGCCATCTCTTCAGCCAAACCCAAGATTGACAACTACCCCTTCACCACCCTCGAGCCCTCATTGGGCATCGTCTCTTATCGCGATGGCCGTTCCTTTGTCATTGCCGACATTCCTGGCATCATCGAAGGAGCCAGTGAAGGACGTGGCTTAGGCCTTCGTTTCCTTCGTCACATCGAGCGCAACTCCCTGCTGCTCTTCATGGTGCCTGCTGACACAGAGGACATCCGTCACGAATATGATGTGCTTCTCAACGAACTGGCACAGTTCAATCCTGATCTGCTTGACAAGGGTCGTGTACTCGCCATCACCAAGTGTGACCTTCTTGGTCAAGACGAGGAACTGAAAGAAATGCTCAAGGAAGGACTGCCCGATGACATTCCTGTAGTCTTCATCAGTTCTGTGGCACAGCAAGGACTCCAAGAACTCAAAGACATCCTCTGGCGCGAGATGAACAGCGAAAGCAATAAAATCGCTGCCATCAACACCCAAGAGTCCCTCATCCATGCTGCCAAGACCTTCGCCTATATGGACGAACTTCCAGATGACGACGAGGGTTGGGGCGACGAGGATATCCCCGAAGAGGACATCGAGTTCATTGACGAGGACGAGATTGAAGACCTCGAGGACTTCGAGTATGAAGAATAAGTCTTATAAGACTCAATAACCCCAAACAAACGTCCCATGCACATCTACCCTACTCCATCCCATATCACCGCCTTCTCTACCACGCGAGATGGCGGTGTTTCCATCCCTATCCCACGCCTCTTCATGCCTCACCACCAAGTGCACGGCACAACAACCCGCATCATCGACGAGGCTTTCATCGGCATAAATCCATTGGAACAGGTGCTTGCCCTCGATGGCGTAGATGCGCTCTCCACCAACCTCTCTGATGTTTTTGTCTGTGTGAAAACAGCCGACTGCATCCCCATCCTTCTATGGGATGACCACACACACGTGGTTTCTGCTGTTCATGCCGGTTGGAAAGGTACACAGAAACGCATTGTCCAATCCAACATCGATGTATTGAAAGCCACTTATGGCACACAGTCCGAAAATCTTCATGCCATCATCGGTCCTGGCATCGGTCCTGAGAGTTTCGAAGTGGGTGACGAAGTCTATGACCTCTTCGCCCAAGCTGGTTTCCCGATGGAGCAACTGGCAAAACGCTATCCTTTGATGAATCCAGACACCCCGCATGGACTCTCTCCCCATCACGGGGGAGAGCTGGAGAGAGGGTCTAAATGGCACATTGACCTCTGGGAATGCAATCGCCTCCAACTTATCGAAAAAGGTGTCAACCCTGAAAACATCCACGTTTCAGGCATCGACACCTATACAAATTATGACCGTTTTTTCTCTGCCCGTCGTCACATAGATGGCAGAATCATCAACGGCATCATGAGGAAAGCACACTGAAAACCTTCTCCCATTCATCGCAAAATTCCTGCATCGAATGGAACAGCAGGTTTGCCCCCTGACTCAACAGCGCCTCGTCTGGCAATGGGCCCGTGTTCACTGCTATCGTGAACACACCTGCTGCGACACCTGCCTGCACCCCCAACGGCGCATTCTCCACTACAATAAAATGATTGGGAGCAAGCCCCTCCTTGGGGGATTGGGTAGCTTTTCTATACTTCTCCATCCCCATCAAATAGGGCTCTGGATTCGGCTTTCCATACTGCACATCGAAGGCCGTCACCATCAACTCCTTTTTGAAGATGCCTGAGAAGTTCCTGTTCAGCCGCTCCAGCAGCGTCACTTGTCCACTGCCTGTCACCACCATCGGTACTACCCCACTCGCCTTCACCTTATAGAGCAGCTCATACGCCCCTGGCATCCGTTCCGCCTTGGGACATTGGTTGAACAGCTCGCTTTTATATTTATAAATATTGTGTATCTCATCCTCCGTTGCCTCATGTCCACGCTGACGGATGGAGACCAAATTGATCGTGCCAGCACCTGTGCGACCCTCATGCATATAGGCCTCCCATTCAGGCAAGTCCAAACCGAAATGCGCCATCGTCTCGTGCCAGCATTTCGCATGATTTGGCATTGAGTTGAATAGCACCCCGTCCATGTCAAACATCGCAGCCTTCAATGCCATCCGCTCATAACCCTTTTGCTCCAAGTACTTCGCTACGGCCGCTTCTATCTCGTTCTTCTCCATTCTCTATTTCAATTCTTTCTCAATCTTTTCCACTTCCTCCTTCGAGAATCCCTTCGTCAGCTCCAGCCAGTCTTTCGTCACCAGACGAATCTCCTTATTGATTTCCGCTTTCGCCACCTGTAGCATCTCTTCGTGGTCAAATGCCAGTTTCGGCACCTCATTCAGAGGGAACCACTTCGCCTGCCTCGCATCGTCCATTCCCTTCACCTCGCTCAGTCGCACCAACGAATAATACGCAATCGTCAGCACACGTTCACGGGGGTCTCTGTCAGGAGCCGAGAAAGCATGAAACTGCTTCACGAATGGTGTCGTCAGTTCAGTCTCCTCCATCAACTCGCGCTTGGCACCTTCCTCAGCCGACTCGTCCATCTCCAGGAAGCCACCAGGGAATGCCCAACAACCTTTATAAGGTTCACCACCACGCTCAATCAGCAACACCTTCACCGATTCACCGTCAAATCCGAAAATCACGCAATCTGTCGTCACACTCGGATGCGGATACTTGTAATGATATTGAAAATCTTCCATCACCTGATGATTGGCGCTATCCCTTTCAGCCACCTCATGCCGGGGTGCTCCCATCGAGCATCCCACCAGTTGCATTACACAACCCAATACGAAACTGAAAACAGATAGCCGCATAAAATTTTTTGCAAAGGTACGAATTTTTCTCGAAATATTTTGTTTTTGTGCAGAAAAGACATACCTTTGCAACCGATTGAAACCTAAAACTATTCACTACTTACATGGACATGAAAAAGATCTTCTTAAGCATGATGCTGGCACTGACAGGATTGTCGATGCAGGCGCAGGGACCTAATCCCAATTCAGCGAATAGCCTTCCCCACATCAAACCCTCGAATGTGTGGCTCATGCCCACAGACGAAGAATTGGAAGAGTGGAGAACGCTGAACGAGTCATTTGAGCAGGAGGATGCCGACCTGCCCGACAACCTGATGAAACGCTACGAAGAACTGAGTGAGAATCCTGTGCTGGAAGACCTTTACTCGGGCAAGTGTAGCTGGTACTGCGGTGGCGAGGTGCAGCGCGTGACGGCATCGAGCCATCTGAAGACGCAGGGAAAGTTTAACTACCTGCCAAAGAATGCCCACGACTTTAGCCATGAATCCGTATGGGCAGAAGGTGCTCAGGGGCAGGGCATCGGTGAATGGCTCGAATACGAGTTTGCAGGAGCTTGTCCACGCGTGACTGCCGTCAAGATTCTTCCAGGTCATGTGAAGACCCAAGCGGCATGGGAGGCGAACTCTCGTCCCAAATATCTGAAAATGTACTATCTAGGCAAGCCGCTCTGCATCCTCGATTTGCAGAACGTGCGTGGCATGCAATACTTCGATCTCGAGAAGTTTGGTCCTTTCGGCTACCATGATGCCAACAAACCCGTCTGGCGTCTCCGCTTCGAGATTGTCGATGTCTATCCTGGCACGAAATATCCAGACACTGTCATCTCAGAACTGGAATTCGACGGCATTGACGTACATTAAAATAAAATAACGGGCCGCACAGCTGTGCAGCCCGTTATTTTGTTGATCAAGAATGTTCGCCTTTCGCTTGGGCAGGCCAGAAGCGGCTGGTGATATCCTCCCAGGAGTCGTCGTGAGTGTTCTTGTAGAGCCGCTGGTTGGTCGTGGGCTTGTTAAGCGGACCGAGGTGTTGGAGGTAGGGGCCGACCTTGATGTAGTCGAAGTCATTCTTGTTCACCTCCAATGGAACGCGCATCCTGCCACTGTACCATGCGACCTTCAGGTTCGGATATTCCTCATGGATGTACTGTGCCAGACGGTTGATGCGCCGTGGCTCAGCATCGCCACCCATGAAGGCGACACAAGTGATGTCCTTGCCGTTCTTCTCGATGAACTCGTCAATGGCGTCGATCGTAAGCGGCATACCGATGTCCTCCCAAAGATACTGCGAATGGCAGCCTGGGCAGCGGCAGGGACAACCCGAGATGTTGATGGCAAGGGTCACCTCATCCGGAATCTCCTGAAAGACAATGCCTGTGTTAACGTATTTCAGCATGGCGAAAATTGAGAATTAATCACTCGCTCAAGCGCTTGCATGAGCATAATATCTGCGTGCCGCCTCTTCCTGACGTGGTTGAGAGAAGTTGCTGACGCGCTTCAGATAACCGATGATGCGAGTCATGTAGTCGATGTTCTTCGAGCCACACTTCGGGCACTCGTGCAGATAGCGTTTGTCAATGTGACCACAGTCGTTGCAGACAGTGTTCGGAATGTTGAACGTGAAGTAGTTGCAACCTTCCTGAGCTGCTACCTTAAGAAGCTTCGCATACTGCTGCTTGGAAAGGTGTTCCTCCAAATTCATGTGAAGTGCCGATCCACCAGTGAGATGCTCGATATAAGGTGCACCATGCAGCTTGAATTTGTCGATGATGGAGAGGGAGTCGTCCTCGACCACGTAGAAGTAAGAGTTGTAGCAGTCGCGTGGAACGAAGTAGCCGTCTTCCCTATCCCACTTCGCGTGCTTCACGCCCACGTTCTCAGCAGGAATCATCTCGCAGTTGAACATCACATCCTTCGTGCGGTATTGCTTATTGTATTTCTCGATGAGTCCGAGAATACCCTGCACGAACTTCTTGTACTCTTCGTTTGGTGTAATCTTCAGACCCATGAACTCAGCAGCCTCCACGAGTCCATTGATACCGATGGTCAGGTACTGGCGACCAATGTTGATATAACCAGCATCGAAGAGTGGCAACATGCCGTGCTCTTGCAATTCCTTCAAGTTTTCGTTGTAAGCCAACTGCACCTTGTGGCATAGGTCAATCACCTTGCCCAGCTCCTCCAGATAGTCCTTCTTCTGGTTGACAGCCGTCTGGATGCAACGATTGAGGTTGATAGTCAGCACCGATTTAGAACCAGTAGAAACACCACCAGCACCCAGCGTGTAGCTGAAGCCATTGTCAGTGATTTCATTGCGCAGACGGCAGCAGGAAGAGAGTGAGTCGGCATTGTCGCTCATGTAAGTGAAGAAGGAATGACCCTCTGCATACATTTCAGCCGTGAAATCGCCCCACTCTTCGTCCTTAGGCTCGCCGTTCTCGTCTGTCAGGAGCGCCATGGTCTCCACAGGGAAAGTCAGCAGCGTCTTGGTTCTCTCACGGTTGAACCATTTCATGAAGCGCTTCTGCAACCAGCTGAGTCCCTCCCAATCGGGCTGTGAGCCATCGGGGAAGTAAAACTCGCCGAAGATGCTCTGGAAGTAATACTTGTCGTAGTAAGCCACATTCCAGAATACGGCCTGATAGTTGCGGGCACCAGTGGGCTGGTTGAGCGAATAGACAATCTGCTCGAAGTGGTCGGTGATGACCTTGTCGATGGTGCGCTTCTTCAGCGACATGTCCGCCTGTTCGTCGGCACGCTTGTAGTAGTCCTTGCCGTACTCCTTGCCGATGAAGTAATTCATGTACATCAGGAACTCAGGTGTTGCACATGCACCAGAGAGCATCGAGCTGACCATGAATACCATGTTGATGAATCCGCCGGCGAATGACTTCAGGTTGGTTGGCGCCGTAGAGTTTCCGCCAATCGACACCGTACCGCCAATGAGCCAAGGATACATCGTGATGGATGCGCAGTAGTTCGCCAGCGACGTCTCGTCATTCTTATAGATGAAGTGATGCGTCAGCTTGTCAATGTACTCGTCCGCCAATTCCTTGCCATACATCTTCTTGATGCGGTCGGTCAGCAGACGGCGATTCAGACGGATGAAGTTCGACTTCGGCAGCTCGCCAATCAGCGTGGCGATGTTCTTGTGCTCCACATTTGCATTCGCGTCATACTTAGAACCTGTCGCTGCATTCACACTCTCACAGTAGTCGCTCAAGAACTGCAACTTCGCCAACGTCTCACGATCCTCGGTGTGTGCCTGACGGTACAACATGAATGACTTCGCCACTTTGAAATGGCCCTCCTTCATCAACGCCTCTTCCACCTGGTTCTGAATATCCTCCACTTTGATGTCATCCTTAATGTCCAGATGGCTGATGATCTTGGAAATGGTGCCAAGGTCAGCAGGTTCTTCCACACTCTCGAACGCCTTCACAATCGCGTTCATGATTTTGTCCAACGAGAAACTGTCTTTCGACCCGTCTCTCTTCGTAATGGTAAAATTACTAATTTCCATTGTTCGTCTATATAAGGTATTTAGTACTTAGTATAATAATTTTTCTCAACTACTTTCTATGACTTGTTTTATCACTTTTGGACAACTTTTTGTTTTCCTCAGTTCAACAGATTCTTCATCAGCACTTTTCTAACTCACTGCATTTCAGTCGATTTTGATTTTCTATCTTTTCTAAAAGTCTTACAAAACGGGAAACTTTTTTATTTTCGCACTTCCAAAAGTTTCCCGTTTTAGAAAACTTTTTTCGGATGCAAAGATATAAAATTATCACAACATCCAAACAATAAACCAACTTTTTTTTGAGAAAAATGCACAAAAAAGTTGTTTTTCGACTCTCATACCCCTACATTTGTACATTGACCCCATTCGGATTGAATGGTAGATGAAGAAAAATGAGAAAGAGAAGGAAGGAATCATAAAAAAAGGAGAAAAGATATGGTCGGATTGAAAGAAAATCCCTAACTTTGCAGCAAATACAAAGATTACCAAACCTAACTATTATCACAACAACCTTATGAACAAAAAAATTACGTATTTCATGACTGGCCTATGCTGGTTACTGTCGCTGTCGGCTGGAGCGCAGGGAACGCAAGGTCTGTCGAAGAATCCGGACAAGTTTCTCGGTAATATTACTACACGGTATCAGATGGACCCATCAGGTATCAGTGAGAAGTATTATCAGCTGTGGAATCAGGTCACGCCTGAAAACGAATCCAAGTGGGGTTCGATAGAGGGTACCAAAGGTAGATTTAATTGGGGCAGTGACACACCGTTCAACTATGCCAAGTCGCACAACTTCACCTACAAGTTCCATGCCTTGGTATGGGGTGCACAGTATCCAAACTGGTTTAGCAGCAGCATGTCCATCACAAGCCGTTTCAACGCCATTGAGAATTGGTATGACAAAGTGAAAGGGCATTATTCCACCCTGCCCATGATTGACGTGGTGAACGAAGCTGTCGGCATGCACCAGCAGGGTAACCCATTGATGAAAGAATCCTTAGGCGGTGGCGGTAAGACGGGTTACGACTGGCTCATCAAAGCCTTCGAGATGGCTTACGAGCGTTGGCCGAACTCTATTCTTATATATAATGACTACAACACGTTCCAGAGTGATACAGACAACTATCTCAAATTGGTGCAAGCTTTGCGTGATGCTGGTGCACCCATTGATGCATACGGATGCCAGTCACACGACGTAACCAACATTAGCAAATCGAATTTACAGAGTTCAATGAATAAACTCCAAAGCGGACTGAAGATGCCGATGTACATCACGGAGTTGGATATTGACCTCGCCAATGATGCCTCACAGGAACAACAATACAAGAATATTTTCCCCATGATGTGGGAAGCCGATTATTGTGCAGGTGTCACTATATGGGGTTTTATTCATGGAGCCACATGGGTGGATAATTCTGGCCTCATCAAGAATGGCAAGGACCGCTCCGCCATGACTTGGTTGCGCAAATACATGCAAACAGATGCCGCCAAGAATGCCAAAAGTCCATTCCCTGGCATGAAGAAGCGTGTGGGAGTATATATAAGACCTAAAGACTTTAAGGTTGCCAAGGGTGACGTATTGCCCGTCAAAGTACGTACGTACATCACCAGTGATGCTAAGAAAGAGAAAGCGGACATCGCCATCGATAAGGTGGAACTCTATGCGGGAAGCAATCTGATTTCTACGATGACCGAGGAACCTTACATCGCTGAGTATGCCGTTCCTGCCAGCGAAAGTACAGGAAACAAGACGCTGAAAGCCATTGTCTATACCAATGACGGCAATCAATATGAGCGCTATTCACGTGTCGAAGTCCTCAACTCGACGGTAAAACGCGAGCCTTACAATGAAAAACCAATAGAAATACCAGGTGTCATCAACTGTGGTGAATACGATAAGGGTGCATCAGGCGTTTCTTACTCCAATGGTGTGGGACGTAATGCCACCACCGTGACCAAGAACGATGGTTGGATGGAATATACGGTCGATGTGAAAGAGGAAGGTATCTATTCCTTTGATGCAGAGGTGGCAGCAGTGGATGCTGGTGGTGTGTTCCACTTGTCTGAATACGGCTTCGACAATCTGACCTACTTCACCGACTTCATTGAGGTGCCTTCGACGGGTAGTGCCACCACCTTCCAAAGCATGCATGGTGTACTCAACAAGAAACTGACGGCTGGTCGTCATGTCCTCTGTCTGAATGTGGACAAAGGCGGTTTCTACATCAAGAGCTTGACGCTCAAGCCATATAAGCAGAACAAGAGCATCTCTGTCTCTGTCTCTTCAGTCTCTCCTACCACCGTCTATACAGGCGAACCTGTAAACATCAATCTGACGGCAAGTGTTTCTACCGGTAACATCTCAAGTGTAAAAGTCTATGCCAATGATCTGCTGATCGGAACAGTGACAGAGGCTCCTTATACATTGGAATATGTACCTGCAGCAAGAGGCAACTACACCATTACAGCCATTGCCACAGATGCTGATGGTCAGGAAAATAAGTCAACCACACAAAAGTCGTTGAAAGTCAAGGGTCGTCGTGAGCCATACGGTGGTACAGCCATCGAACTCCCAGGCACTGTCGAGGCAGAGAACTTTGACGTAGGTGGAGAAGAAGTGACTTATCACGACTCCAACACAGACTTTGAAGGTGATGCGGCTTCCTACCGCAGTGACCATGGCGGTGTGGACATCAAGAAAGTGAGCGGCGTGGGCTACACCATCGGCTTCACTCATTCAGGCGAGTGGCTCGAATACACTATCGACGTGAAGAAGGCTGGTTACTACGACTACGATGCCTACGTTTCTTGTGGTGGCACAGGCGCTTCCTTCAAATTAACCATAGAGACCGACGCTGCTTCCAAGAACTTAAGTGAGACCATCAACGTGCCACAAACTGGCAATGGGACATGGAACAACTACGTGCCTATACATGGCCGCACCCTTATTTCTTTGGCAGAAGGCAAGCATACGCTCCGTATCAATGTGACAGGCGATAATGGCGACATCGACAAAATTGTCTTCAAGCACCTTGACATTGATGAGAGTCTTAAGCTCACGCTCACAAGTGATCCTGCACCTGCCACCGTCAATGAGAACACAACGCTCAAGGTGACCTCTACTGCCACAAACATCCAGAGTGTTAATTACTATATTGACAACCGATTCTTCCAAAGTGCCACAGAGGCACCGTTCGAGGTTACTTACAAGCCGACAGCCAAGGGCACATACAATGTCACAGCGGAAGCTATCACCACGGATGGAAAGATTTCCAAACTTTACTCTTACACCCTGAAGGCGAACGGAAAACGCTCGCCATACGGAACGACAGCGATTGCCATCCCTGGCATCATTCAGGCAGAGAACTTCGACAAAGGCGGAGAAGGACTCTCTTTCCACGACTCCGACTCTAATGCTGAGGGCGATGCATCCTCTTACCGTAGCGATGCTGAGGGTGTTGACCTCGTGAAAGGAAATAGTGGCACAGTGATTGGATACACCGCTAAAGATGAATGGCTTGAATACACCGTCAACGTGAAGGAGGCTGGCAAGTACTCTTACGAGGCAACCGTTTCTTCTGGTACGACCAATTCAGGTTTCCGCATCAGTCTCGTCAATACCAACGGCACCTTCACTACGCTTGCCAACGTCAGCGTGCCACAAACAGGCAATAGTGATTGGGGCACCTACAAGGCTGTAACAGGTAATTTCCTCAAGGAACTCCCTGCAGGTCAGCAGATTCTCCGTTTCACCATTACAGGTGCCAGCTGTAACATCGACAAGGTGAAACTCACCTGCGTTGAGCCTAATGCCATTAACGACCTCGCCACAGAACCAGCCAACGTCATCAATGGCAGGAAGGTTGTTGAGAACAGACAGTTCATCATCAAGGTTTCCTTGTCCAATTCAACGCACAGGGAAACGAAGTATTTTCCAGACGCGGCGCGGCTAACGGTGGCGTTTAAAATCCTGCC
>JAGAAZ010000089.1 GCA_017614895.1 Bacteroidaceae bacterium
ACCATAGCCGTGACTCTCTTGATTGGCTTCGTCCATTACGTAGATGCCCCAGCGGTCGCAGAGTTCGTAGAGGTATTCACGGTCAGGATAATGTGAAGTGCGCAGGAAGTTGATGTTCGCCTGCTTCATCAACGCGATGTCTTTTTCGTAGGTGGCGTCATCCACATAACGACCCGTCACAGGATGGTGATCGTGACGGTTCACGCCTCGCAATTTGACGTTCTTGCCATTTACCTTGAAGACCTCACCCACACACTCCACACGTTTTACACCGAAATGGTTGTCAAAATGCTCAATAACGTTGCCTTTTTCCGCTAGCTCGATGCTGAATGGATAGAGATTGGGGGTCTCAGCCGACCACAGGCGTGGATAAAAGAGGTTGTAGGTAATCTTGACATGAGTGGTGTCGCCAGGGAGTATATCCGGAACGAAGGCGAAGAATCCATCTGGCATAACATTCGAGGGTTGGTTACGATGATTCTCATCGATTTTGAAGAACACATCCATCTTCTTGGCGACCTTCTTTCCTGTATTGCAGAGAGCGATGTCGGCTGTTACCTTAGCCTGCGAGAAATCTGCATTGGGAATGGCTTCCACCTTATAGTCAGCGATATGCACCAGAGGACGTACCCACAGCTGTACAGGACGGAAGATGCCACTCAATCGCCACATATCTTGGCACTCAAGATACGAACCATCGCTCCAACGATAAACCTCTACTGCCAGTTTGTTAAGACCGACTCTTACGTAGGGGGTTACATCGAACTCAGCAGGCGACATGGAATTCTGGCTATAGCCCACTTTCTTGCCGTTCACCCAAACGTACATAGCCGAGTGAACGCCGCCAAAGTGCAAAATCAGGTTCTTCGTAAGCATCTCCTTAGTGACAGAAAAGTGGGTGACATACGAGCCCACAGGGTTGCGATTCTCATAAGCATACCAGTCTTTGTTGGGTTCGCCTGTCACGCTAGGTCTGTCACGATGGAAGGGATATTGCATGTTGACATAGATGGGTTTTCCGAAACCTTGTAACTGCCAGTTACCTGGCACGGTAATCTTGTCCCATTGACTGACGTCGTAATCTTTCTGTTCGAAGCCCACAGGACGCGATTCAGGATCCTTGCTCCAGTGAAAGTACCATTGTCCGTCAAGCGAAACGATTTCCTCACACTCTTTCTCCTTCGAAGGAAGTTGCAAGGTGGCATGATAAGGTAGTTTGTTGAGGCCTAATACATGGGGGTTCTCCCAGTCATGCTGGTTTTGTCCCGATGCTTCCAGAACAAGCGCTAGCAGAGCGATAAATGTCAAAGTAAAGTTCTTTTTCATTGGTTTTAGTTGATTGTTGATGCAAAGGTACAAATTTTTCACTATCTTTGCAACTCCAAACAATAATAAACAATGTATCACAGCATGAATAGATGGATCATAACGCTCCTTGCCTTTGTTTTTGCGCTTGGTGTGAAGGCGCAGGGAGTAGAATATACAAAAGAGGACAGCGCCTTGGTGGTGAAGTTGCTGAAGGAAGCCAAGACGGAACGTGGTACACAAAATCGAGTATTATATTTTGGAAAGGAGTTTTGGGGCTTACCCTATGTGGCACACACTTTGGAACTGGGCGATACAGAACACCTCATCGTGAACCTGCACGGGCTTGATTGTACCACGTTTGTAGAGACTGTCGTAGCACTTTCGATGTGTGACAAGCAGGATAAACGCTCGTTTGACGATTATTGCAAAAACCTTACTAAAATTCGTTTCCGTGAGGGTAAAATGACGGACTATACTTCACGCCTGCACTACTTCACTTGGTGGGCGGAGGACAATGAACGCTTAGGCATTGTGGAAGACATCGCACCCCAAGCCGCACCTTGGGGAGCTTTCACGGCCGTACAAACTATCAATATCAACTACATGTCTACCCATCCGACACTGTACAAGCAGTTGAAGAACCATCCTGACTTTGTGGCTCCCATCAAAAAATACGAACAAGCTACCAATGGCAGGAAGTTTCGTTACATCCCCAAGACGAATTTGCAATGGAGCCAAAGCACTGATTTGGGGGTCATCCATGATGGGGACATCGTAGCAATGCTGACCGACAGCGACGGACTCGATACCCGTCATATCGGCATCGCTTTCTGGAAAAACGGACGACTTCACTTGCTCCACGCATCAAGCCTCTACAAGAAGGTGCTGATGAGTGAAGAAACGTTCTACGAATACGAAATGAAACAACAAAAACATACGGGCATCCGTGTCTTCAGATTCAAGGACTGATGATTTATTGTTTCTCAGGCACGGGCAACAGCCAATGGGTGGCAGAAAAACTCAAAGGGCTGATCGAGGACGAGGAGGACGTGTTCGGTATGGTCTTCCCTGTGTATGCATGGGGCATTCCCAAGGTGGTGGGAGAATATATTAACGAGCACAAAGAGGAAATCAAGGCTGCCCAATATGTGTGGGCGGTGATGACCTGTGGCGATAACATCGGCTATGCGGATACCATCCTGAACAAACGGTTGGAAAGGAAGGTGGACGCAGTCTTCTCCGTCCACATGCCCAACACCTACGTCTGTCTGCCGGGTTTTGATGTAGATAAAGATGAAGTGGCGACTGCCAAGGTTCAAGAGACACTCAAACGCCTTCCATCCATCGCTGAAAGCATTAAGCAGAAGGAGAAAAAGACAGAGGTGGTGAGAGGCAAGTTCGCATGGGTGAAGACCTATGTGTTGCGCTGGATGTTCAACCGTTTCCTCGTCACTGACAAATACTTCCACACGAACAAGGACTGTGTCCAATGCAAACGCTGTATGCGTGGTTGCCCATTGAACAACATCACCACTGATGACAAGGGAAAGATTGTGTGGAAGCACGAGAATTGCACAGGGTGTCTGAGATGCTATCATCGATGCCCCAAACATGCCGTACACTTCGGCAAATTCACCAAGAACAAAGGACAAAAGATTCATGATTTCGATTGATAAATTGGGTGTGGAGTTCTCTGCCACCCCTCTCTTCTTAGATGCCAGTTTCGTGGTCAACCCCAAAGACCGCATCGCCCTTGTGGGCAAGAATGGTGCTGGCAAGAGCACTATGCTGAAAATCATTGCTGGTATGCAAGAACCCACCTACGGACAGGTGGCTCGTCAGAAGGACATCACCATCGGTTATCTGCCACAGGTGATGAAACTGGCTGACAGTCGCACAGTGATGGAGGAGGCAGAGACGGCCTTTGCCCACATTAGCGAGATGCAGGAACGGCTCGACTGGATGAACGAGGAGATTGCCAGACGCACCGATTATGAGAGTGAGTCATATATGGCACTAATCGAGAAGTTCACCCATGAGAACGATCGTTTCACCATGATGGGTGGTACGAACTATCATGCCGAACTGGAACGCACCCTGCAAGGATTGGGTTTCCAGCGTGCAGACTTCGACCGTCCAACAGCAGAGTTCTCGGGCGGTTGGCGTATGCGTATCGAGCTGGCTAAACTCCTCTTGCAGAAACCTGACCTTCTCTTACTCGACGAGCCCACCAACCACCTCGACATCGGCTCCATTCAATGGCTGGAACAGTTCTTGGCACAACGTGCCAATGCTGTCATCTTGGTCAGCCACGACCGTGCCTTCATCAACAATGTGACCAATCGTACCATCGAGATCACTTGTCATCGTATCAACGACTACAAGGTCAAATACGATGAATACGTAAAACTGCGCGACGAGCGTCGCGAACAACAGATCCGTGCATACGAGAATCAGCAGAAGGAGATTGCCGATATCAAGCAATTCATCGAAACTTTTCGCTACAAACCCACCAAGTCCAACCAAGTGCAATCACGCATCAAAATGCTGGAGAAGATTGTGCCCATCGAGATTGACGAGGTAGATACCAGCAGCCTTCACCTGAAGTTTCCTCCCTGTTTGCGGAGTGGCGACTACCCCATCATCTGTGAGGATGTTGCAAAGAGTTATGCCAAGAAGGTTTTCTCTGATGTAACCCTGACCATCAAACGTGGCGAGAAAGTGGCGTTTGTGGGTAATAATGGTGAGGGAAAATCCACCCTCGTCAAATGCATCATGGGACAGATTCCTTTTGAGGGCAACCTGAAGATTGGGCATAACGTGCAGATTGGTTACTTCGCACAGAATCAAGCCCAACTGCTGGACGAAAACGTGACCGTGTTCGATACCATTGACCGTGTGGCTCGTGGCGACATCCGACTGAAAATCCGTGACATTCTGGGTGCCTTCATGTTTGGTGGTGAAGCATCTGACAAATACGTGAAAGTGCTCTCTGGTGGTGAACGTAGCCGTCTCGCCATGATTCGCCTCCTGCTCGAGCCTGTCAATTTGCTCATCCTTGACGAGCCCACCAACCATCTCGATATGCAGTCGAAAGATGTGCTCAAACAAGCCATCAAGGAGTTTGATGGAACCGCCATCATCGTCTCCCACGACCGTGATTTCCTTGACGGACTCGTGAATAAAGTCTATGAATTTGGAGGTGGTAAAGTACGTGAACACCTTGGTGGCATCTACGATTTCCTGCAAAAGAAACAGATTGAAAGCCTGAGTCAGTTGGGACAAAACATGAACAGCGCAGGAAGCCCATCAGCAGCACCTACGCCCAAATCTCAGAACCCCAATTCCAAATCTCAACCTTCAACCTTTAGCTCGACGAAGTCAAACCTCTCAACTCCAGAAGGCTTGGGTAACAAAGTACAATCTCTCCTCTCCTATGCCGAGCTTAAGGAGCGTAACAAAACCATCAAGAAGGCAGAGAAAGCAGTAGAGATGGCAGAACAGAAAATCGCTCAATTGGAAGAACAAATCGCTCAGATAGAAACAAAGCTTGCCACGCCTGAGGGTGCATCAGACGCAAGCCTCTTCACGAAATACGGAGAATTGAAAAATCAACTCTCCCTTGCAGAAGATGAATGGACGGAAGCAAGCGTAAAATTAGACGAATTGTCAACTATCAATTATTAATTACCCAGAGTTCCACAGGCACCACTCCATCGCTCAACATACCCAAAATCTCAGCGGCCTTGTTGCTGAGGTCAATCACTCGCCCCTTCGCAAAAGGTCCTCGGTCTCTCACATCCACAATCACCTCTCTCCCGTTCTTCTTGTTCACCACACGGATCCGTGTGCCAAACGGCAGTTTCTTATGGGCGCAGAACAATTGATTCTTATCATAACGGGTGCCATTTGCCATCATTCTTCCATGCGTCTTAGCCGAATAATAGGTAGCCATGCCCGTTTCATACAACGTCCCCTTTTCTGTTTCTTCCGACACCTGTTTGGCATCCAAATTCTCATTCGGAATGACAGGTTCCTTCAACGTCGCTCCATTCTCCGGCTTTGCATCCTCCGAAGCAACAGGCATTGCACTCACCCATCCCGTTGGATTGGTGGACGAATGCAAACCCTCGCCTTCTCCCCAATGAACTGGATGAGATGGGTCTTGCGATGAATGCAACACCTGCCCCCAACACCAGCCCAATGGCAATGCGAAGCAGAGGATCATCGTAGAGAAACGTATATGTAAAAGATTCATCAAAACACTGATTTAGGTAGCGTTGCGTATGCAAAGGAAAGAAAAAAACTGCACTCCTACAACTTTTTCCACAAAAAATCTCCTTTTCGTTTTGTAATGTCCGAAAAATGCACTAACTTTGCACCCGCAATCAGAAAAGAGGAGCTCTTTTATGTTGCACAACATAACATCGCGGGGTGGAGCAGTTGGTAGCTCGCCAGGCTCATAACCTGGAGGTCGCATGTTCGAGTCCTGCCCCCGCAACCAAGTTGAAAAAAGAAGTTCCTCTCGAACTTCTTTTTTTGAACAAGCCCTACCGTGCCGGAATGGTGGAATGGTAGACACGAGGGACTTAAAATCCCTTGGGCATTGCGCCCGTGCGGGTTCGAGCCCCGCTTCCGGTACTACATTATTTTTTCAACCTCTTGTAAATGAATAATTTGCAAGAGGTTTTTATTTTATAGAGAAACGAATAAGAGATCGTGTTCAGCCAGTTTACAACTTATTAATCGTCAACACACCTGCGGAAAGGGCGGGAACGGAGAGCACGACGTCGTTTCCGTCAATCTTCGCTGACGCCTTCTGGAGGGCGACAGCGTTTTTGTTCTCCATGCTGTTGGCCACAGTCAGCGATCCTGGGGCATAATACTCGAAGGCAGCGTCCTTCACGCCTGTCCAGTCGCCCTTGATGCGCAAGGTGGCTGGCTGGTCGGTGGGGTTCACCACCTTCACGATCACGCCAGCGCCATTCTCCTGCATAGTGGTACTTACGCTCAGATTGCCCGTCTCTCCGCTGAAGGCGAGGCGGTACTTCGAGAAGTGGTCGTACCAGAGTTCGGTCACCTGACAGTTGGGCGCCTTGAACAGATCCTTGTAGTCGAAGTTGATGAAGGCGTTGTTCCAGTCGGGAGAGTCTGTACGACGAAGGAACAGGGCCGCTGCTCCCATCGCCACCACGTCACGAGCCTCGCACATATTGAGGAATCCACCAGCAAACAGACCTGTGCGCCAGTCGATGCTGTTCAGGTTCCACTCGGAGATGAACAACTTGATGTTCGGATTCGGACCCTCGGCAATCATCTTGGCATAACGGTCATACTGCTGACCGAGACGTACAGGACCAGTGGCATAGCCGCCCTGTTGCTCGTAGTGGTGCAGGCTCAGATAGTCGAAGAAATTGCCGCTACGCTTGATGAACTGCTCGTCCTCCTGAAATCCTCCACAGGCGATAATCTTGATGGATGGATCAATCTTGCGCATCGCGGTACTGAAGTCGCGCACACACTTCTCATAGCGGTCGATGCCCATCTCCCACATCTCATTGTCTATCTCCCAGTATTTCACATTGTAGGGTTCAGGATGTCCGTTGGCAGCACGCTTTGCGCCCCATTCATCCGTCGCTGGGGCATTGCAATAGCGCAGCCAGTTGACGGCATCCTGAAGAATACTGTCATACTCCTCAGCAGGCCGTTCGAACTTGACGCTCACCACGATGACTGGCTCGCTGTTAATTTCACGGCAGAAGCGGATGAACTCATCGGTGCCGAAGCAGTTCTGGTCATAATCCATCCACATCCAGTGTGCCCAGCGCTCACGCTTCTCCTGCGGACCGATGCCCCACTTCCAGTCATACTGCGCCACATAGCCACCACCCGGCCAGCGCAAGCACGTCGGGTGCAGTTCTTTCACGGCCTGTAGGATATCGGGACGGAATCCGCCAAGGTTCTTACCTGTCTGAGTGGTCATGGTCGCCATATCCACCTGCACCGCTCCGTTCTTGACCATGATGACGAAGTCGCAGTCGCAACTAAACTTAGTCATCTTCTGGGCGTTCTCTACGCCCAGAGAATCGGCGAGTTTTACAAAGGAACTGGGTATCGGGATGGTTTCCGCGCAGATTCTGCAATGACCGTCGATACCTTCAATCATTTGGGGAACGAGCGTGAAGTCATATTTCTTCCACTCCTTGCTCACCTTAAATGACTGGCGAGCGATAATATTGCCTTTCGTACTGCGCAGTCCGACAATCAGTTCTCCCTTGCCTTTTGCATAGATGGAGCCTACATAGTTCTCGCCATCAACGTCCAGCGGCCCTTGGAAAATGCCGGCCTCAGTCTTGCCTGCCGTGATTTCCTGCGAATAGCGCATGTTCACAGCATCGTCCTTCACGAGACGGTATTTGCCTCCCTCGCCGAAGGCCGTCCACTGCTGGGCGACGGCTGGAATCTTGACATCGCCAGGCGTGCCCTCAAACAATGTCGAACCGTCGGCAGCAGTCAGCTTGATATTGCGATAGGTGGCCTCGGTATAGTTCACCCAGAACGTCAGGAAG
>JAGAAZ010000090.1 GCA_017614895.1 Bacteroidaceae bacterium
CAACAAAGACTTCATTTTCTATCGTTTTTAGCATTTCCAGTGTATTCATTTGATCAGCCTTCAGCCAATGGATATCGGCATCGTGCTTGTACCATGTCATCTGCTTTTTGGCATATACCCTTGTGTTCTTTTTGATCCGCTCCACCGCCATCGGCAATTCCCACTCACCATCGAGCACCTTGAAGAGCTCCTTGTATCCCACCGTATTGAGGGAATTCAGATGCCTCAGAGGGTACACCCGCTTCACTTCTTCCATCAGTCCCTTCTGTATCATCTGATCCACCCGCGCATTGATACGGGCAAAGAGTTGCTCACGATCACGCATCAATCCAAACTTCACCACATTGAAGGGACGCTCTTTCAAAGTATTGGTGCGGAAAGAGGTGTAGGTCTTGCCTGTCATGTAGCATATCTCCAACGCATGCACCACCCGTTTATGATTACGATGATCGACGATTCCATAGTACTGAGGATCCAACAACTTCAGTTCTGCTAACAATGGCTCCAATCCTTCCTTCTCAAAGCGTTTCCGAAGCATCACACGTGTTTCATCATCCACCGTTGGAATATCATCAATTCCCTTCGTCACCGCATCAATGTACATCATGCTGCCACCCGAAAGCACCACTACATCATGTGCCTTAAACAGTTCATCAAGCAACACCAGCACATCCTTCTCAAACTCAGCCGCACTATAATACTCATCCAACCCCAAGGTATGCACAAAATAGTGCTTGACACGAGCTAGTTCCTCTGCTGCAGGTGCTGCAGTCCCTATTTCTATGTCCTTGTATATCTGACGGGAATCAGCATTGATGATGGGGCACTTGAATTGTTCTGCCAACTGAATGCTCAGTTCCGTCTTGCCCACACCCGTAGGTCCCAAAAGTACAAGAAGGGTTTTCTGCATTTTTCAGGAATGGTCCTATCCTACTGCGCCTATAAAACGCAAATCACCATCATCAGTGACACGTAACTGAAGCCTAACCGTGTATTTTACACCATAGTCCATCAATATCTGGACATCGGCATAGATTTCATCTTTTTCGAGGTCACAACAAGTTTTCTTCACCTTCATCGACTTGATTCTGTCGAGTTCAGGAGTAATGAAATAATAACCTTTCTTGTAGTTTCCAGCCAAAAATTCAGCCAAAAACTGTTCAGTGCGACCTTCTAAGAAGTCGTCATGCTGTTCTGCCACGTAGTTGGGGTCGAAAAAAGATAATGCACCTTTCAAATGACCCTGTGTCAAGGTTGAAATGAAACCATTGGCAATCCCTTTAACAGTGCTTTTTGTGTATTCCTGTGCAGTAACATCTACAACAGCCATCAGCATCATGGCGATAAACAATATGCTCAGTTTTCTCATACTCAAATGATTTATCAAGTTCGTTTCTTATGTCTCAGTCATTAACTCAGAATTCATCGCTGATGTCAAAGCCCTCGAGATCTATCTCGCTGCTATCGATCTCACTGCCAAACATATCCTCCTCATCTATCTCAGAAGATGTGTCAACAATGGGATTACGAGCAAACATCTCATCGAAGTCCAATGTCTGTGCAGGAGGCTCACCCATCGAACGTGTGACCTTTCCTTCCTTCAAATGCTGGCCCGTCTTGATTTCCGAGAGTTCGATAAAGAACACACGGTCAGCCAGAGGATCGAAGGTATAGAGCATGTGCTGCTTCTCATCCTCTAAGAACTGGCTGAGTTCCGTTTCTGCCATGATATAGCTGTCCTCATCCGCCTCCGTATCCATCTCCTCCAACGTAATCTCCTGACCTTTCTCCCAACCGTTCTCACAAATGGTGAATGAGGTCAGTTGATTATCCTCATAACCACAGGAGTCCAGTATCAACTTGTGCAACTCCAGAAACTTCGCATCCGCATCAATCTGGATTTCCCGCATGAAGCCATCCACTTCATCTGAGATGATGATAAATCTGTATATCATTTTAGGTTCTAGTTTAGAGTTCTTTATCTGATGATTCCGCGCTGTGAATTGGAAACGAAGTCTATAATGTACTCTATTTCCTTGCTCATTGGCACTTCAGCCTTGATAGCAGCCATCGCCTCATTCACAGTAAGATTGCACTGATAAATCAAACGATACGCATGGGCAATGTTGTCAATCATCTCACGACTGAATCCACGACGACGAAGACCTATAATATTCAGTCCTGCAAATGCAACAGGTTCACGACCTGCAATCACGAAAGGAGGAATGTCCTTACTGGTACGAGTACCACCCTGCACCATCACATAGCCACCAATACGGCAGAACTGATGAACCAGCACTACAGCTGAAATGATGGCATTGTCATCCACAATGACCTCACCAGCCAATTTGGTAGAGTTACCCATGATGATACCACTGCCAAACACACAGTCATGAGCGATATGGGCATTCTCCATAATGAGGTTGTTGCTACCCACGATGGTCTTGCCCTTGCTGGCAGTACCACGATGAATGGTCACATTCTCGCGTATCGTGTTATTGTTACCGATTTCTACAGTGGTTTCCTCGCCCTTGAACTTCAGATCTTGAGGGACAGCACCAATCACAGCACCAGGGAAAAACGTATTGCCATTTCCCAAACGAGTACCTGAAAGCAACGTCACACTGTTCATCAGCACATTGTTATCACCCACAACCACGTTCTTGTCGATAAAACAGAACGGTCCAATCTCACAATTCTCACCAATCTTCGCCTCAGGGTCGATGAAGGCTAAAGGACTAATCTTTGCCATATTCTTGTATCTTATTTGTTCTTAACTATTTGTGCCGTAAACTCTGCCTCAGCTGCCACTGTCTCTCCCACAAAGACGAGACCAGACATCGTAGCAATACCACGACGCAAAGGACCCATCATCTTCACCTTGAAAATCAGTGTATCACCTGGCACCACCTTACGACGGAACTTCACATTATCTATCTTCAGGAAGTAAGTGGACCAACGTTCTGGCTCTTCCACATTGCTCAACACCAACAGACCACCTGCCTGTGCCATTGCTTCCACAATCAGCACACCTGGCATCACAGGCTCTTCAGGGAAGTGTCCTGTGAAGAAAGGTTCATTGCTGGTCACGTTCTTCACTGCCACAATCTCAGCCTCATCCACAGAAATCACCTTGTCCACCAACTGCATTGGATAGCGATGAGGAAGCAAATGACGAATCTTGTTCACATCCATCAACGGCTCAATGTTCGGGTCATACGCTGGACACTGCACCTCATGCTTCTTGATGTCTTTCTTGATTGCGCGCGCGAACTTATTATTAATCGTATGACCTGGTTTTGTGGCAATGACACGTCCCAGAATGGGCTTGCCCACCAAAGCCAAATCGCCGATGATGTCAAGCAATTTATGACGTGCCGTCTCGTTATCCCATGTCAGAGGCTTATGGTTGATATATCCCAGACGAGTGGCATCCATGTGAGGAATGCCGAGCGTGTCAGCAAGTTTGTCATAACGATCCTGTGGCAGCTCCTTCTCATAAATCACGATGGCATTGTCGAGGTCACCACCCTTAATGAGTCCAAGATTCAGCAGTGGCTCAATCTCACGTACAAAGACGAAAGTACGGGCAGAAGCAATCTCTGTCGGGAAGTCTGCAATGTCATTCAGATTGGCAAATTGGTTATCCAGAATCTTCGAATTGAAAGCAATCTGTGCATTCACGCAGAAGTGGTCATCTGGCAAAAGAATCAAGTGCTCTCCATTTTCGCCCTTGATTTCCATCTTATGCTTCACCACATAGTAATCTTTCTTGGCTTCCTGTTCCTGAAGTCCCACTTTTTGAATTTCCTCTACAAATGGTAAAGCACTTCCATCCAAGATTGGCATCTCAGGACCATCCAACTGAATGAGACAGTTATCAATACCGCTGGCATAGAGCGCTGCCATCGCATGTTCAATCGTGCTAATCTTGATGTCGCCTTTCACAAGAACGGTGCCACGTTGGGTGTCACCTACCAAATCAGCATTACAATCAATGATTGGCTGATCTTCGAGATCCGTTCTTTGAATCTTGTATCCGAAATTCTCTTCTGCTGGGTTGAACACAGCCGTGATGAACTGTCCTGTGTGCAATCCTTTACCTTTCAGAGTAAAAGACTCTTTCAGGGTCTGTTGATTTTGCATTTATTTGTTGTTTTTTAGTTCTTCTAATTCTTTCTTCATCGCTGCCACTTCCTTGAGCAAATCTGGCAACGAATTAAGTGCCGCCATATTCTTGGCGAACTTCTTATGGTCAATCGCAGGATAACCCATCATCGTGGCACCACCCTTCTTGGCAAGATTACCTCCAGCCAAACCGGATTGTGCACCCAATATGGTGCGGTCGCCCACTTTCAGATGACCTGCAATACCCACCTGGCCAGCGAACATACACCATTCACCGACCTTGGAACTGCCTGCCACACCTACTTGCGCAGACATCACCGTATTCTGTCCCACTTCTACATTATGTGCGATCTGCACGAGATTATCCAGTTTCACACCCTTACGGATGATGGTGCTTCCCATCGTCGAGCGATCGATACACGTGTTAGCACCTATCTCCACATTGTCCTCAATCGTCACAATACCAATCTGTGGAATCTTATCATATCCATTAGCTGTGGGTGCAAAGCCAAAGCCGTCAGCACCAATCACACATCCCGCATGCAGAATGCAGTTGCTGCCAACGATACAATCGTGATAAATCACCGCATTGCTATAGATTTCTGTATTAGCTCCCACCTTGGCATTCTTACCAATCGTGGCATGGGGATGAATGACTACGCCATCGCCAATCTCCACATTCTCTGCGATGACGACAAAAGGACCGATGTAGCAATCCTTACCAATCTTTGCAGAAGGAGCAATAAATGCCATCGAATCAATGCCTACCCGCTTCTGCTGCATACTCTGGTAGAGTTGCAAAAGCTTTGCCACCGATTCGTAAGCATTCTCCACGCGCACCAAAGTCGCTTTCACCTCACGAGAAGGTTGAAAATCCTTGTTCACAAGTACGACACTGGACTTCGTCTCATAAATATAATCTTCGTATTGGGGATTAGCCAAAAAAGAAAGAGCACCCTCAACACCCTCTTCAATCTTCGCGAAAGTGCCAATAGTTACATTAGGATCACCCTCTACAGTTCCACCTGTATAACCTGCTATTTGTTGTGCAGTAAAAACCATTTATTGTTCTTTTAGTACTTAATATGCTTGCAAATTTAGGAAAGATTTTCGACATAGCGGCAATTTCTCCCAATTTTTCACTACCTTTGCAGCATAAAACTACAAATAGATAAAAATAACATACAAAAATGGCTATTGACAACAAGCAAAGATACATGATGCGTGGTGTAAGTGCTGCGAAAGAAGATGTGCATAATGCCATCAAAAATATTGACAAAGGTATCTTCCCTCAAGCATTCTGTAAAATCATCCCAGACATCCTCGGTGGAGACCCTGAATATTGCAACATCATGCATGCAGATGGTGCTGGCACCAAGTCGAGCCTTGCCTATATGTATTGGAAGGAGACAGGTGACATCAGCGTATGGAAAGGCATCGCACAGGATGCACTCATCATGAACACAGACGACTTGCTCTGTGTGGGTGCAGTGGATAACATCCTCGTTTCCAGCACCATTGGACGTAACAAGATGCTCATCCCTGGCGAGGTGATTTCTGCCATCATCAACGGTACGGATGAACTTCTGGCTGAGATGCGCAAGATGGGTATCGGTATTTATGCCACTGGCGGTGAGACAGCTGATGTAGGTGACCTTGTGCGCACCATCATCGTTGACAGCACAGTCACATGCCGTATGAAACGTAGCGATGTCATCAACAATGCCAACATCCGTCCAGGCGATGTGATTGTCGGCTTATCTTCTTGTGGTCAAGCCACTTATGAGAAGGAGTACAATGGTGGTATGGGCAGTAACGGACTCACTTCTGCCCGTCACGACGTCTTTGCCAAGTATCTGGCAGAGAAATATCCTGAGTCCTACGACAAGGCTGTTCCTGATGAACTCGTCTATTCTGGTTCATATAAACTGACCGACCCTGTAGAAGGTGCTCCTGTCATTGCAGGCAAACTGGTACTTTCCCCCACACGCACTTATGCCCCTGTGGTGAAGAAATTGTTGGACGAGATGCGTGCTGACATTCATGGCATGGTGCATTGTACAGGTGGTGCCCAGACGAAGGTGTTGCATTTCGTTGGTGACAACTGCCGCGTCATCAAAGACAATATGTTTCCTGTTCCTCCACTTTTCAAGGCCATTGCCAAAGAGTCGGGCACCGATTGGGCAGAAATGTACAAAGTGTTCAACATGGGTCACCGTCTCGAGGTCTATCTCTCACCAGAGAATGCCGAGAAGGTCATCGCCATCAGCAAATCGTTCAACATTGATGCTCAGATTGTTGGACACATCGAGGAGGGAAAGAAGTCACTCACTATCAAATCCGAATTTGGAGAGTTTAACTACTAATGGAAATACTGGAAAAATTGGAAGGGTTGGTGCCTCGATTTGAGGAGGTATCGACCCTCATTACTGACCCTAATGTCATTGCCGATCAGAAACGTTACGTGCAACTGACCAAGGAATACAAGAACTTGGAGGACATCATGAAAGCCCGCCAAGAATACATCAATGCTGTCAAGGGATTGGAAGAGGCGAAGGAGATGCTCACCTTGGAGGATGACCCAGAGATGAAGGAGATGGCACGTGAGGAGATTGCCTTGAATGAGAAGCGCATCCCCGAACTGGAAGAGGAAATCAAACTCCTGCTCATTCCTGCTGATCCAGAAGACAGCAAGAACGTGACGCTCGAAATTCGTGGTGGTACAGGTGGTGACGAGGCAGCCCTCTTTGCTGGTGACCTCTTCCGCATGTACTCCAAATACTGCGAGATTAAGGGTTGGCACCTCACCATATCGTCTTTCTCCGAAGGCGCTGTGGGAGGTTACAAGGAAATCATTGCCAATGTGACCGGTGAGAACGTCTATGGTACCATGAAGTATGAATCGGGCGTGCATCGTGTACAGCGTGTACCTGTCACCGAGACGCAAGGACGCGTGCATACTTCTGCAGCTACTGTGGCTGTGTTGCCTGAGGCTGAAGCCTTTGATGTTCAGATCAATGAGGGTGAAATCAAGTGGGACACCTTCCGCAGTTCAGGTGCTGGTGGTCAGAACGTGAACAAAGTGGAATCGGGTGTACGTGCCCGTTACATGTGGACGAACCCCAACACGGGCGAGAAAGAGGAAATCCTTGTGGAGTGTACGGAAACACGTGACCAGCCCAAGAACAAGGAACGTGCCTTGGCTCGTCTGCGCACTTACATCTACGACCGTGAACATCAAAAGTACATCGATGACATCGCTTCACGTCGTAAGACCCTCGGATCCACCGGTGACCGCTCAGCCAAGATCCGCACTTACAACTATCCGCAGGGACGTATCACTGACCATCGCATCAACTACACCATCTACAATCTCTCCGCCTTCATGGATGGCGACATCCAAGACTGCATCGACCACCTCATCGTAGCCGAGAATGCAGAACGTCTCAAGGAAGCAGAGCTGTGATTTTCACCTGTCAATTGTCAACTGTCAACTGTCAACTAAATAATTATGACTCGTCAAGAACTTATTCATCAGATTTTTACTAAGAAGACCTTCCTGTGTGTGGGTCTCGATACAGACATCAAGAAGATTCCTGAGCACCTGCTCAAGGAGGATGATCCCATCTTCGCTTTCAACCAAGCGATTATTGATGCCACAGCACCTTATTGTGTGGCTTATAAACCCAACCTTGCCTTCTACGAGAGCATGGGTGTGAAGGGCTGGATTTCGTTCGAAAAGACCATCACGTACCTCAACGAGAATTACCCCAATCACTTCATCATCGCAGATGCCAAGCGTGGTGACATTGGCAACACCAGTGCCATGTATGCCCGCACGTTCTTCGAGGAGATCAACCTTGATGCCCTCACCGTGGCTCCTTACATGGGTGAGGACAGCGTCACTCCTTTCCTCCAATATCCAGGGAAATGGGTGATTCTCTTAGCACTCACCTCCAACAAGGGTAGCCACGATTTTCAGCTTTTATCAGTTGACAATGGACAGTTGACAGTTGACAGTTCCCATGCGGACAGTTCACAAGGCGGCAGCCAACTGTCAACTGTCAATTCTCAACTGTCAACTCCCCAAGAGCGTTTGTTTGAGAAAGTTCTGAGAAAGAGCCAAGAATGGGGTAATGCTGACAATATGATGTATGTGGTTGGAGCCACACAGGGGCAGATGTTTGAAGATATCCGCAAAGTGGTTCCTGAGCACTTCCTGCTCGTACCTGGCATTGGCGCGCAGGGCGGCAGCCTTGAAGAAGTCTGCAAGTACGGCATGACCAAGGATTGTGGCCTCATCGTCAACTCCTCCCGTGCCATCATCTATGCCGACAAGACCGAAAGGTTCGCAGAAGTGGCAGGCGAAGAAGCCAAGAAAGTCGCAGAACAAATGGCAGCGTTGTTGAGTTGACAGTTGACAATTGACAGTTAATGGGAAATGGTATGAAAGAGAGTGTTATTGGAGAAAAAAGTATGAACTTTGCAATTCGAATTGTAAAGTTATATACTTATTTACGTGACACAAAAAATGAGCATGTACTATCCAAGCAAATACTCCGAAGTGGTACGAGTATTGGAGCAAATACCAGAGAAAGTAAAAACGCTCAGAGCAAGAAAGATTTCATGAATAAACTCAATATCGCTCTGAAGGAGGCTGATGAAACAGAATACTGGTTAGAGTTGTTGTACAGGACGGATTATCTTACAAAAGAGGAATACACGTCCATCAACAACGACAACCGCGAAATCATTAAAATATTAACAACCATCATAAAAAAGTTGAAGATTGACACCTGCAGCGAATAACTGTCAATTGTCAACTGTCAACTGTCAACTCCCATGCAGTCCGCTAAAATCATCAACGACCCTGTGTTCGGCTTCATCCGCGTTCCCCGTGGATTGATGCTTGACATCGTGCGCCACCCTGCTTTCTATCGACTCAGTCGCATCAAGCAGTTGGGCGGTGCCAACATTGTCTATCCAGGGGCACAGCACACCCGTTTCCAACACTCGTTGGGAGCGTTCCATCTGATGGGAAAAGCTATCCAATCCCTACAACTCAAAGGACACTTCATCTTCGACAGTGAAGCCGAGGCGGTGCAGGCGGCCATCCTGTTGCACGATATCGGACACGGTCCTTTCAGCCATGTGCTGGAAAATACACTCATCCGTGGAGTGAGTCACGAAGACATCTCCCTAATGGTGATGGAACAGATGAATGAGGAGTTTCGCGGACAACTTTCTCTCGCCATCAAGATATTCAAGGACGAATACCCCAAACGTTTCCTCCACCAGCTCATTTCCTCACAGCTTGACATGGATCGCCTTGACTACCTCAAACGCGATGCATTCTTCACGGGTGTGAATGAAGCCAACATCGGCTCATCACGTATCATCGACATGCTCGACATGGTGGATGACCAATTGGTGGTTGACAAGAAAGGTATCTATTCCATTGAGAACTATCTTGTCAGTCGTCGTCTTATGTACTGGCAGGTCTATCTACACAAGACCTCTGTGGCTGCGGAACACGTAATGATCAACGCCCTCCTTCGTGCCAAACAACTGATGAGAGTTGACAATGGACAGTTGACAGTTGACAGTTACCATCCGGGTAGTTCACAAAGCGGCAGCCAACTGTCAACTGTCAACTCTCAACTGTCAACTCTCAATTGTCAACTGTCAACTCTCAATTGTCAACTCTCCCCCGCCTTGCGTTTCTTCCTCTACAATGACATTGACCGGAAGGAATTCGTCCGCAATCCAGACTGCTTACGCCATTATCTGAACTTGGACGACAATGACATCTGGTCAGCCATGAAGATGTGGTGTGACCACCCAGACCCAATCCTTTCATTACTCAGTCGTGACTTCATCAATCGCAATATTTTCAAGATTGAAATCAGCGACCAACCCGTCAGCGACGAACACAAGCAGGAGAAGCTTCAGGAGTTATCTCAACGCTACGGCACTTCCCTGGATGATGCCAACTACCTCATGGCCAACATCGAAGTGGGAAAGGACATGTACAGCCTCGATGATGACCAGATTGAGATTCGCTTCAACGACGGAACTACCCACAATCTGACAGAGGCCAGCGATATGCTCAGTCCTTCCCTCGCCTCAAAGAAAGTGCGTAAACACTACTTCTGTTATCAGAGGTAATTGAAAAATTCCCCTTTTTACTTCACATTGACCTTCATACCCTCAGTGTGTCCACCAAACTGCTTGGCATAGACACATTCGACGGTAGAGATGCCCACTTGGTAGGAACCTCCACGGACGATGGAATAGTCCATATCCACCGTTGAGGTACCACGGGTGAACCAATCGAAGAACAAATCAAAGTGTGAGTCGTGAATAGACAAGTAGCAACCTCTGCCTCCCATGTTCTGATAACCCGAGAGATGTTTGAGTGGCTCAAGACAAGCAGGATGCTGTGCTGACACACGTACAAAGTCCATGTCACGGTCTGCCGTGATGATATGGCGAATCCTCAACTTGTCCCCAACCTTCAGAGGCTGATTCGGGTCGAAATCCTCCCACGTCGTTCCACCAGCCTTCTGTACGTAGAGCTTGCGTTGAATCTTCAGTTCATTGGTGGCATAGAGTTTCAGATTACCTACATCCTCAAGGAAGGTGGCATAGGCTGCACCCCATGAAACGCTTGGTGTCTGCTTCTTCACCTCGAGTTGCTGCACACCATCTTTCAACACTTCTTCTGGAACATCAGCCAACACATTACCCTCAAGAATAAGGTTAGCTTCACGTCCTTCCAGTTCATCACGTTCCGTGTTGATGGTGCCATAGTCCATATCCTTCAATTCTGTACCATCCACAACCAGAATTGGCTTCTTGTTCTCGTGGAAGGTTTCCATAGGTGACACCTGCAAAAGGAAGTCTGCCACATCAATGGTATTCATCGGATTGTCCCACTTCTGCACCTGCTTCTGGGAGATGAGCCACAACTGCATATCGTTCAGATAGGCATCATTCTTATCCTTTTGGTAGATTGCCTTCATGGCTGCCACCTGTGTCGGGATACGGTAGTCCATCCATGAGTAGTAGGCTGCGTCAGTAGCATAGAAACGACCTTGTCCAGGCTTCTCGACAGTGTAGTCCTTCAAGAAATCGACGAACTTGTCAGCCGCTTTTACGTGTCCGAACGCTCTGAATGTGTAAGCAGAGTTTGCCACACCATAGATGGTCAAATCCCGTGGTGCCTTCTCCAATTTTGTCAGATACTCATCACGCATCTTCTTGATGTCGTTGCTCACTACCCTATTCGGCATCTGTGCTGACACATAGAGATAACGGATGTCGCTGTCGGATGGCCAAATCTTCACCTTATTCTTTTTCGCTCTTTGGTAGGATTCTAACACCTGACGGTCAAGGTACTTCATTCCCTCTTCCAGCATCTGCTGCACGTTTTCATTCGGATGCGGCAATTTTGCCAATTGTCCACAAACAGCCAGCGTCGTATAGAAACTGCTTGACATGCCCTTGAACCAACTCCAGCCACCGTCTTCATTCTGCAAAGATTCCAGCTTCCTTTCAGCCTGTTCCGTTCTCTTCTTCAAGTCTGCGCTGTTCTCCTGTTTCTCCATCACAGGGAAGGTCTGCATCAGTTCCACCAGACGTGTGTTGGCATAGAGTGATGTAGAGAAGTCGATGGCATCGTCCACAGGAGGGTTCTTCACACTGCGCAATGCCTCGATGCACATCCAGGCAGGATTGTCTGTATATTCCACTTTCAGAACGCGATTGGTGGCAGTAGCAGAGTTTTCATTATAGAGCTTCGACAGATCCATGGTCTTCGAGACCTCCGTACCATTGGCATTACCAATGATGTAGTATGGTACTGCCTCCACCATCTCTTTCTTGGTGGAAAGCACAGGCAGATGGTTCTTCTCACCATCGCTCACATTACCCGACATGGCAATGATTTCACAGTCAAGGTCAGACCATTCCTCCTTCACGTCGAATTGGAAGTCCACACCGACCGTCTTTCCAGCTTCCACGCTGAAGGCTTTCTCTTGAGTCAGCACCACAGCATCTGTCTTGGGGTCTATCAGTCGCATTCTCACCGCACCATTCAGCGCCTTTTCGCTCTGGTTGATGATGGAAGATGCCACCACAGCATTGTCTCCCCAACGGACGAAACGAGGCATGTTGGGACGCAACATGAAGTCTTTTCTTGCCACAGCTGTAGCCCTGACACTACCATAATCCACCTCCTTCGTATGCACAAAGCCCATGAATTTCCATTCGGTCAATGACTCTGGCAAAGTGAACTGGATATTCACATTACCTTTCTTGTCAGAAACGAGATGAGGTAAGAAGAAGGCTGTCTCTGCAAAGTTCTCACGGATGGTGGCTGCCCCGAAGTTTTCTTCGGGCACCGCTTCCTCTTCCACTGGACCCGCTGCATTCATCTTGGCAGCTGCTGCTGGTCTCAGGGCGGTCACTTCTTCCTCTTCACCCGAACCGAATCCTGTAACCCTGTTCATGGCCATACCGTCCTCCTGTACCATCTCAAACACCATAGCTCTGCTCTCCAGCACCCTTGCTCCAGCTCCCCTCAATCGAAGGTAGCGGTCATGTTCATAACCAGCCAGTATATTGTAGGTACGTTGGTATGCGTGTTCATTGGATGATTTCCCATAGAGGCTGAAAGTGGGGAATACCAGACGACTTGAGCAACTCAAACTTACATCTGGAGTATGGCGTCCGAAACCTAATCCGAAACTCCAGTAGTGAGAGTAGATGCGATCAAGCGATGCATCATACAACACTGCCATCATCTCAGCCCCACTCACACGCTTGCCATCCTTATCGGTGACGGTCAATGTCCACTGTTCTTGCTGACCTGGCTGCAATTTGTCACGGAAGGTTGCCCATTCCAATTTCAGCCTCTTCTCTGGACAAGCCAATTCAAAATTCCGCGACATACGAGTGAATTGTCCATTACGCACATACAAAATATCCACTTCAATACCTTCGCCCCACTCTTTCTTGTACGGCAAGCGCAGATGTTTCATGGTACCATCGGTCACACCCACCTGATGGTCAATCAGTCCCGTACCGTTATACACACGATAGATGATATAGGCATCTGTCTCTTGCGTCGTGAAGTAGAGGTCAACCGACCCACCTTCCGTGAAGGCATTGTTCTCCGTATAGATGAAATCGTTCTCTTTTTCCTTCTTCTCTGGACGGTATTTTTCGCTCAAACCCAATCGAGCAATTTCGGTTAATGGCAAAGATGAATCATAAGGCGTGAACGAATCAGATTCCCTCACTTCCCGACCTGTCGTCTCGTTGGCTTTCAATTCTATCCAATAGGACACACCCAGTTGCAAGGTTTTGGGCAGGAGGATAGAATCACCTGACGTGAAGAAACCTTCATACAACGTATCTGAGTCGTGTTTAATGGCATATTTACCCTTCACCACCACTTTCTCACGATTCAGGTCGAAGGCTTCCACTTTGAACGAAGCATCCTTACCCAAATCAACGACATCGTCCACCTTCAGATCTAAGGCAAACTCCCGATTGCTGGCATTGACTGTCCATTCGGCATCATGACTTTCACCTGCCACATCGGTTACTGTGGCTTTGATACGATATCGCATCACATCACGGCCAAAGGTCAGATGTTCATCGGTCAATGTGACAGGAACACGGAAATGTCCCTCATCATCAGTGGTCAAGTCTCCCTCCGACATGTGATTCCATATCGTTGAATACCACCATCTCTTGAAGTCAACTGAGGCATATTCTATCGTGTAGTGTACCTGCGCTCCTTGTACGGGTACACCAGCAAACATCATGGCAGTACCCTCAGCCTCCAACACCTCACCGAAGTGGCCTGTACGATGCCCGCCAAACGACACTTCATAGGTTGGGCGTTTATATTCTTCCACTCTCACAGTCTCAGAAC